>JBJECS010000011.1:0-2459 GCA_051871335.1 Muribaculaceae bacterium
AGGCAAACAAGACTGTGCATGGTCGCTACTTTTTTATTATGACTATCGCTACGACCTCAACTGGTATTACCGCAATATAGGAATACCAGTGCGCCCGGTAAAATAAAATTTATGCAATGTTGCTGATAATTTAAAAAAAATTAGTAATATTGCATTTACAAAAAATGCAATAAGACATGAAAGACAAGATTATCATCACTATAGGTCGCCAATTTGGCAGTGGAGGTCGTGAACTTGGCAAACTTCTCGCTGAAAGTCTCGGAATAGACTATTACGACAAGAAACTGCTTATAGAGGGTGCGCAGCATGCCGGTGTTAGCTGCGAATATTTTGAAAACCGCGATGAAAAGGCACCATCTTTTCTTGGCGGAATGTTATCGCCATGGGTAAACTCTCCAGCATCGTGGTATGGTGGCGCAATGTGCTATGGCACAGATGATAACACTTACCTATGCCAATGTGAGGTAATCCGCAAAATAGCAGACAAAGGTTCATGCGTAATTGTAGGTCGCAGCGCAGACTACGTATTGCGAGACTATCCGGGTGCACTTCATATTTTTGTCCATGCCCCTATTGAGAAATGCGCAGAGCGAATAGTGGCTCGAGGAGAAGCTAAATCAATAGAAGAGGCAATAGCCAAAGCAAAGAAAGTAAATAAATTACGCGCAAATTACTACAACTTCTATACCGACAAGGAATGGGGCAATGCCGCATCATACGACCTCACATTCGACTCATCAAAAATATCAATGGAGCAGGCTGTAGGAATAATTAAGAGCATCTTACTATCTTAAATCTTTATTATGGGGATAGTAAATTTGGAGCTTGAGTCCGAAAGACAAACGGAGAATGTCGCCCCATTTTAGAGATTTGTTAGTGGCTTTTGAAACTATATAAAGCTCGTTTGTTCCTAACTCATAGAAGAATGATACAGCGCGATAACGGTGACTCTTGGGATAGTATGTAAAGCTCTGTCCCAGAAATACATTGAAACGCAGTTTTGTGCTGAAATTATAATAACTATTAGGATATTTACCCGGCTCCTTTTCCCAAAATTCCTCACCAGAGATGGTGTTTACATACAGTCCGCAGAGTAGTGGCTCAATAGAAAATTGCGGCTTGACATGAAGATGCCAGGGAGTGTATGTCTGCTTAAGTGTGAATGTAAGTCTAAACTTATCAGAATAAGCGTTTGGCAAAAAACCAATAAAGTTATCGGTGTTCCACTGCCCTGTTTTACCATATTCCCATCCCACGCCAAATGACATGAACCCCATACCACCGGCATATTGCATTTTGACGTTTTTTGGCTTAATACGCTCCCATCCGTCGTAATGCCAATCGGTGCGCTTATCCCATCTCCAAAAGTAAATAGAATCTGTTTCTTCTGCATATACTACAAAAGAAAGTGCTGCAAAGCATATAAGCAATAAAACCTTAATATTCAAACACTTCATATTCATAATTTTCTTCATTTATAGTGAATAGGAGAAACTGGCGCTTGTCTGCGCAAGGGCATTGATAATAAATAGTGCCATTATTGAAAAAATCCACGGCTTTAAAAGTATGCAAATGCCCATTCAGGCAAAAAAGCAGGTTTTTAAATTGGTGAATGGAATAGTCGAAAAGTTTAGCAACATTATTGTTAAACTGGTCGCTGTATGGGGGCGAGTGCATAGCAATGACAGTCTTTTTGCAATCTTCCGGGTAAAAGGTAATTTCATCTTCTATAAAACCAAAGTCAGGGACCATATGAGAATAGTCGTACTCTAAAGCATTTGTATTAAGGCAAATGAAGCGCACATTCCCAACAGTGAAAGAAAAATTTTCCTCACCAAAAATTCTTGAAAACACAGCCTGTCCTGTAGCGAGACAGTCGTGATTGCCAAGAAGGCAGACGTATGGCACCTTTAGTCTATTTAAAATATTCCTCTGCTGCTCAAATTCAAGTTTAGCACCAAAATCAGATATATCACCGCAGTGTATAACGAAATCCACTTCTTCAATCTTGTTAATGGCATCTACAGCATCATTAGTTTCGTCATACCAGCGCTGTGTATCACTGATTACGGCAAAAGTAAATTCAGTGTTATTCGCCATTTTATCTTCAATCAGTTTAATATTACGCTCATTAATATTCTTATCACCCTTAATATCAGTGTCATACGGGTGATATTCTATCATATCGCAAGAATATATAAAAGCGCAAAGTATTAGAGTAAAGTAATTAAATTTCATATTCATAACATTTTATGCCTGCAAATTTCGCAATATTTTTGCAATAAAAATATGTCTATTTTACCCAATTATTGGTAAAATTGAGAACAAATAAAGAATGTAAAAGGTTTTTCTCGGGCATAAAAAAAGGCTCAAAGAGCCTTAAGTCGTACCCCGGAGCAGAATCGAACTGCTATCAAAGGTTTAGGAAACCTCTATTCTATCCGTTGAACTACCAGGGC
>JBJECS010000011.1:2559-5376 GCA_051871335.1 Muribaculaceae bacterium
ATACTACAATGTTAATAACGATGTAAATAAGTGTATAGAAGTTTTTGAGAGATTTTGAAAATAAAATTTGGATAAAATAGGAGAAAAATACATATAGAAAAGCTGATGATAGAACAAAAATAGTTGTTAAATAGTTATTAATTGCGTTTTCAACTAAAAATAATTGAGTTATTAACCTAAAAAGTCAAGACAAATTATTAACTTTGCAGTTATAAACAGGATGTTAATAAGTATGCTAATATGCTTATTACTAAAGGCTAAGTATGTAAATAAGTTGTAAATATCAAATATTCTATATTTAATAACTTAATATGCAAGTATTTATCCTGAAAGTTATGAGCTTTATTAACATGCATTATTATTACTGCTTAGAATTTAATTTTTTCTTAAAATTTTAATTTTATAAAAAATAATATGAATGTTGAAAAAGGCTACGTTGAAGCTCCTGTAGAAAGTTCATTAGACTTGAAGGAGGAGATAAAGAAACTCAAGAAAGAGAAGAATGCCGTAATCCTGGCTCACTATTATCAGAAGGGAGAGATACAGGATATAGCAGACTATATAGGTGACAGCCTTGCGTTGGCTCAGATAGCCTCAACATTGGAAAATCCAATCATAGTGCTTTGCGGAGTTCACTTTATGGGAGAGACGGCAAAAATACTATGTCCGGACAAAAAGGTACTTGTTCCGGACATGAGTGCGGGCTGTAGTCTTGCAGACAGCTGTGATGCAGATGAGTTTGAGTCATTTTTGAAAGACTATCCTAATCACGTAGTGATTAGCTACGTTAATACATCGGCACGTGTGAAAGCTCTGACAGACATAGTAGTGACATCTTCAAATGCAAAGAAGATAGTAGAGTCTCTGCCCGAAGACACGAAGATAGTATTTGGACCAGACCGTAACCTTGGCAACTACATAAACAGTATAACCGGAAGAAATATGGTGCTGTGGAATGGTGCGTGCCATGTACATGAGCAGTTTTCAGTTGAAAAGATAGTAGAACTAAAAAAGCAATATCCACAGGCAAAGGTTCTTGCTCATCCTGAATGCAAAAAGACTGTTCTGATACTTGCAGATGTGGTAGGCAGCACAGCGGCATTGCTAAAATATGCAATAGAAAGTGATGAAAAGCAGTTTATAGTAGCTACTGAAAGCGGTATATTGCATGAGATGCAGAAAAAGTGTCCTGATAAGGAATTTATAGCAGCTCCTGCGATTGATTCGACATGCGGATGCAATGACTGCAATTTCATGAAGCTGAACACTCTGGAAAAGCTCTACAATGCTCTAAAGTATGAGCAGCCAGAGATAAGTGTTGATGCAGAAATTGCTGCGAAGGCGGTGTTGCCAATCAGGAGAATGCTTGAGATGAGCAAGAGATGATAAATATACTTGCAGATAAAGTGAATATTATAAAAATTTAGTGTAAATAAAATTGTTAATAACTATATAATATACATAATGGAATACAATCATAGAGAAATAGAGAGCCGGTGGCACGAATACTGGAAAGAGCACGGCACATATAATGTGGTAGAGGATAAGAGAAAGCCGAAGTATTATGTACTTGACATGTTTCCTTATCCTTCAGGTGCCGGTCTTCACGTAGGTCACCCCCTTGGCTATATAGCATCTGATATTTATTCAAGATATAAAAGGCTGAAGGGATTTAATGTACTTCATCCGATGGGATATGATGCGTATGGACTACCTGCAGAGCAGTATGCAATCCAGACAGGTCAGCACCCTGAGGTGACAACACGAGTAAATATAGCTCGCTATCGTTCTCAGCTGGACAAGATAGGTTTCTGCTATGATTGGAGCCGCGAACTGAAGACATGCGACCCTGAATTTTACAAGTGGACGCAGTGGGCTTTTATAGAGATGTTTAATCACTACTACGATAACGAGAGTGATAAGGCGGAGCCTATAGAAAAACTTATTGCTAAACTTGAAAAGAGCGGAACAGCGGAAATCAAGGCTGCGTGCACAAAAAATATAAATATCACGGCTGAGGAATGGAAGTCAATGGATGACAAGGCAAAGAGCGACTTACTGATGAACTATCGCCTTGCGTACCTTGGCAATACAATGGTGAACTGGTGTCCTGAGCTTGGTACAGTTCTTGCAAATGATGAAGTGAGCGAGGGAGTATCTCTCCGTGGCGGCTATCCTGTAGAGCAGAAGCTGATGTATCAGTGGTGTCTTCGAGTATCAGCCTATGCACAGCGCCTCCTTGACGGACTAAATGAAATAGACTGGACAGAATCGCTGAAAGAAACACAGCGTAACTGGATAGGACGCTCAGAGGGTGCGGAAATGCGCTTTAAGATAGACGGAAGCGACGTAGAGATGGAAATATTCACAACGCGTGCGGATACCGTATTTGGAGTTACATTCATGGTACTTGCTCCGGAGAGCAAATACGTGAATATGATAACTACTGAAGAATGCAAGAAAGGTGTAGAAGACTATATAGCATCAATCAAGCATAAGACAGAGCGCGAGCGCATGATAGAAAAGAAAGTGAGCGGAGTATTTACTGGCGCATACGCAATAAATCCACTTAGCGGAAAGAAAATCCCGGTATGGGTTAGCGACTATGTGCTTGCAGGGTATGGAACTGGCGCAATCATGGCAGTTCCTGCACACGACAGCCGCGACTATGCATTTGCTCGTCATTTTGACCTTCCAATCATTCCTCTTATAGAGGGTGCAGACGTGAGTGAGCAATCATTTGATGCAAAAGAGAGAATAATGACCAATTCAGCATCAGCTGAGGTAAATCTGAGTGGAATGACTGTAAAAGAGGCT
>JBJECS010000012.1:0-5344 GCA_051871335.1 Muribaculaceae bacterium
GGATACCGATAGAGTAGCCGAGCATGTATGCCACGTTTGCTGTGTCAAGTTTAGCGGCTGCGTTATATCCGCGTAGGAATTCATCTTCATTAAATTCATCACCAAACTGAGCTTTCATCTGTGGCTGTTGCATTTTGAGCTGCGTACCCTGGAACTGACCGAAAGCGAGAGCCAATGAGTCTGCAAATGCCTGGTCCTCTGCTGATGCAGAAGAATTATTGCAGCTTGTTGCACCGAAAACGAGTGCTGCTGCTGAGAGAGCGATAAAAAACTTTTTCATCTTTAAATTTTAAATTTTTATTTAAGAATTTATGTTAATTATATTCATATTTATGCTTCGATACCAAGGAGCTCTACATCAAAAATCAGAGTAGCATTTGGCCCGATTACATTACCGGCACCCTGTGCCCCGTAAGCAAGTTCTGAAGGAATATAAAGACGCCATTTAGAGCCTACACTCATGAGCTGCAATGCCTCAACCCATCCCGGAATGACCTGAGTCACACCAAAGACGGCTGCCTGTCCGCGCTCTACAGAACTATCAAATACAGTTCCATCTATAAGCTTACCGGTGTAGTGTACTTTCACAGTGTCGTTAGCCGCCGGTTTTTGTCCGTTACCTTCAGTTATGACTTCATATTGGAGCCCGCTTTCAAGGGTCTTTACTTCAGGACGTTTTGCATTTTCTTCAAGGAAAGCCTTGCCCGCAGCAGCATTCACCTTTGCCATCTCAGCCACAGCAGCATTTTGCTTTTCCTGAAGCTGAGTGAAGAAGTATTGAATAACCTGTTTAGCTTCGTCGTAAGACATTTTTGGAGTAGCCCCATCATAAACTGCAGCAACACCATCAGCAAAGTCTTGACAGTCAATTTTTTCAATACCGGACGACTTAAAATTATTGCCCATGCTCATGCCCAAAGCGTAGCTGAGGCGGTCTAATTCTTTGTTTTCTTTATTTTCCATTTATTATCAAGGTGTATAATTCCAAAATTCGGCGCAAAGTTAGCACATTTAGTTTAATTCATAGTAATATTTTTTGCAAAAAATGCTAAAAACGGTGAAAAAACACCAAATGGCAGCATCTTCCACCTCTTACGAAGCAAGAAATATCACACTTTGCAAATCTGTCAGGATAGTAGTGAAATAGTTGATAAGCAGGACTTCAGCAATGAAATAACCTTCCTGTTGAACATGCTTTAATTAACAACCAAAATAATGTTTTCACTAATAAACAAAAACGCTCTCCCGATTACGGTTGAGCGTTTTTGTTTATTTAGTTCAATTTATATTTTCTTTGCGTCTATTTTTAGTGTATAAATAGAATCTTCAATGCTGACTTTCGGATGATAATAGATTAGTCCTGATTTTTGGTCAATCGTGATAGTTGCAGATGGTATTCCATCTAAAGTGAGAGAATATTTTCCATCATTTAGTTTTTTAACAGTGTAAGAACATGCAGCGTCAAAGTAAGGTGAGCCGTTTTCAAAAACCGTGACAAAAACACGATTATTGTCAACTCTTTCAATCTTTATCTGGATATTGCTGTAACTCTCTGCTACTACATCACCTTCAAGAAGCGAGCCGGACCCAACATAAACGCCTTCAATGAATTTTGCGTTATTATCTAATTTGCGTTTAGACACTTTACTTGATGACGGAATGTTTATCACTTCCGAATCAGTAGCGCACTTAATTCCGACTTTTCTTGACGAAACTTTTGAAGACGAGCAGCCATTATTGCTACTAACCTCTACTTTAGATTGAACAGGATTATCTTTAGGTGTTTCCCCACTTTTTAATCCGGTGTCTTTTATAGGCGTAAAATTAACATCTATTTTAGAACTCTGGTTGTCCAAATACTTGAATCGATATTCTCGTTGAGTTTCATTAAGGCGCGAGCTTACAGCCATACCTGCAAAAGTGGAAGCGAGTGCCGCTCCTCCTCCGGCACCAAGCAATATTGAGTTAGCGTCACTTTCCGAACCTGATATATCGGCAATGAAACCTCCAGTCACCGCAGCAAGTCCAGCAAAAGCGACAGTCATAGCGACACCTTCAGCAAATCTTGTTCCATTGTAGCTTTTATTTTCATAATTTAAGGCAAAAGGTACAAATTTGTCAGAATTAGGTTTTTTAGCAAGCATATACGCCCAATAAACATCTCTTGACAGTTTAACTTCACCAATCCCGGATTGTCCTACAGTTGTAATCTGAGTTTTAGCCGGGCTATAAATTTTAGTTCCTGGCTCCCCGGATATTTTAAGGGTCTGCCATGTGCTGCATGAGCAAAGAGAAATGCTCATCACGAAAATAATAATTGATTTAAAAAAAGTTTTCATAATTTTCTAATTTATTGATAATCAACGAAACCACCGCAAGAATATCTGTCAACGCCACCGTCAACATTAACTGAATTGTTGAAATATAGAGACCACCAATATTCATTTACGGCATCCGGCTTTAACTGGTACACTTTATTCAATGCTGAACTGACATTCCTATTTCCATTTACAGAAACAACAATGTTGGAGTTTCTGTAAAAATCAGTGACGATTTTTTCAAAAGTGTTTCCACCGTCTAACGAGTACGAAATGCAGACACTAAACCTACAAGGACTCTGTGATTCAGTAAGATTAATTTGATTATTAGCATACGAACGGATTGGTTCGATACCACTAATCTTAAATGCCTTAGACATAAAGGTGTTCCCTCTTGGGGCAATGTTGACCCTCGGCTGGTCTGCTATATATGTAGTGTTAGTAGTAGAAATACCAGTAGTACCAGAGCCACCTACATTAATACCACCCATCAGAGAGCCAATTGAGCCTCCAATACCCAAAGCACCCGCAACAGCGCCAAGGTTGACGGAAGCGCCCTCTGTTGAAGAACTCAAGTCCGTAGTTGAAGACGAACGCACTGTAGGGTCGAAATAAGACTTAGACTTGCCATCTGTATCAACGAAAAATGACATCGTCTGGTCAATGACCATAATTTCCGAAGTATTGTTTTTCACGCATACCGTAAGTTTGCCCGTATTGATGTCTATGGCGTACCCTACGATGATTCTTGCACTACTTGGAACTGGATTCTCACCAGTAGGCTGTGCATGTTTTGTTCTGATAGACTGGTAATTAACGCTTAGCGTTGCTAATTTGCCTTTTCCAGAATGGCATGAAACAAGTGTAAAAACGCTTATTCCCAAAAGTAAAAATTTAAAAAATCTCATAATGATTGTTTTTTAGGTTTGTCTTCCGTTTTTATTTATGCCTCGTAGACTCCCCTAATGAAGGCGTGTTAAAAAAAGAAAAGCGTGAGAGTCTGTACCATTACTCGTCCCGCTTCTTGAGGCCTTCGCATTGCCTACCACAGAAGGACAAGCAATGCAGAAGCCCACGCCGATATGTTAACACCAATCCGTGGCACTCGCAACAGATTATGTGCATAAACACACCCGTGACATCTACCATTGCTACGTCTTTGACTGTGGTTTTGAAGTTTGCGAAGTTTCAAGAAGCCAAAAACAGAGCGTCAAGTAAACGCTATTCAATATTTCTCGAATCCATCACCATCCGGCATTTACTGCCTTCGGCGTGATTTCTGCGACAAATTTAATTAATTAATTGAACTTGAGCAAGTGTTTTTATGAAAATTTTGAAAAAAGCATATTTTTGCTCCATGTCATTCGTAACTTCGCAGAAAAATACGTTGATGGCGCATTCAAGATGAAACATATTGCGCATATATTTATAACAGCCACCAAATATAATAGTATAAATATACTATTATTATACTATATTTAGTTAATACAAGTTAAACAATGCATAATATTTGCATAAACAAAACATAATATATAATTTTGTTGCATAAATAATCATTCACGATATAAAATATTTACATTATGCAGGACTCAAAAAAATACATACTCCGCGAACAGGATATACCCACAGCATGGTATAACGTATTGACCGACATGCCTAATCAGCCGGAGCCACTCATTCATCCGGCAACACATCAGCCATTAAAAGCAGAAGACCTCTATCCAATCTTTGCAGAGGAACTGGCGCGTCAAGAAATGAACAACACCGACCGCTGGATAGAAATCCCGGAAGAGGTACGCGATATGTATAAAATTTGGCGTCCTACACCGCTGGTGCGCGCCACAGGACTGGAACGCGCACTCGACACCCCGGCGCGTATATATTTTAAAAACGAGAGCGTGAGCCCGGTGGGGTCTCATAAGCTGAACTCCGCAATCCCCCAGGCATACTACTGCAAAAAACAGGGCATCACCAACATCACCACAGAAACAGGTGCAGGACAATGGGGTGCGGCACTGTCTATGGCTGCACGACACTTCGGGCTGGAGCTGGCAGTGTATATGGTGAAAATCAGCTACAATCAGAAACCTTACCGCCGCTCAATCATGCAGACCTACGGCGCGGAAGTAATCGCATCACCAAGCATGTCCACAAAAGCGGGGAGAAAAATAATTACGGAACATCCAAACTATCAGGGCTCGCTCGGAACAGCAATCTCCGAGGCTGTTGAACTTGCCACCAGCACACCAAACTGCCGCTATACACTCGGTTCTGTGTTAAACCATGTGTGCATGCATCAGACAGTAATAGGTCTTGAGGCAGAAAAGCAAATGGAAATGGCGGGAGACTATCCTGATATTTTAATAGGCTGCTTTGGTGGCGGAAGTAATTTCTCCGGAATCTCATTCCCATTCTTACGCCATAATTTCGCGGGAGAAAAAAACACGAGATTTATAGCCGCAGAGCCGGAATCATGTCCTAAACTGACGCGCGGCGCATTCCGCTATGACTTTGGCGACGAAGCCGGATATACACCTCTGATACCGATGCTTACGCTCGGACACAATTTTTCTCCTGCTAATATTCATGCAGGCGGTCTACGCTATCATGGGGCGGGAGCAATCGTTAGCCAACTGATGAAAGACAAGCTGATAGAGGCTGTGGATATACCGCAACTAGAGACGTTTGAGGCAGCCACTCTTTTTGCTCGGACAGAAGGAATTATACCTGCGCCAGAGAGCTCACACGCAATCGCAACGGCAATCCGCGAGGCAAAAAAGGCGAAAGAGGAAGGCAAGGAAAAAGTAATCCTTTTCAACCTTTCAGGCCACGGACTGATAGACATGGCTGCATATGACCGCTATATCGCAGGCGACCTGGCAAACTACCAAGTATCTGACAATGAAATAGCTAATAACGTAAAAGACCTGCCCAAAGTGTAATCAACAAAGCAAGAATAATCTACATAAATACTATTACTGTCCGCTAAACTTTTTTGCAGGCAGATGAAAAATTAGGGCTGGCAC
>JBJECS010000013.1:0-5344 GCA_051871335.1 Muribaculaceae bacterium
TTCTGCCTTTCAAGAAGTTGGACTCACTCTTTCACGGTTTAGCGGACAGTAATATATTTTTATGATAAACTATCCGAGCCGGTTGTTTTTATTTGATTCTAAAGTGGCTTATTTATCCAGTAAACGATTGAATATTAATATGTTAGTGCAAAATTTTATGTTCGCGAATTTTTATCAAATAAAATTGTTATAATTTACAAATTCGCCTAAAATGCGAATTATTATCTAAATTTGCCGTAAATTCAATAAAATATCGATAGCTATTGTGGAAATGGATAAAATTTCGTATTTTTGCGAGTTAAAACTCTTTAATAACGAATGGCATTAACAATACAATGGTTGAGCGATGGTGTTTCGATGCCTCAAGTTGATTTTGAGAAGTTGACGCACTGGATAGAACTTGTTTCGGAAAAGCATGGAAAGCAAGCTCACGAATTGACGTATATTTTTTGCAGTGATGAAAAGATACTTGAGGTCAACCGTAAGTACTTGCAACATGATTATTATACGGATATAATTACGTTTGACTACACTCGCGGCAAAATGCTGAGAGGAGACATATACCTCTCGCTTGAGACTGTAGAGACAAATGCTGTACAGGTGCGTGCAGAATATGAAACGGAGTTGCTTCGTGTGATTATTCATGGTGTTCTTCATCTTTGTGGCATTAATGATAAAGGTCCAGGAGAGAGGGAGATAATGGAAGAAAACGAAAACAAGGCACTTGACCTGTATTATAATGAAATTGATAAATGAAATTTGATTACGACATAATAGTAGTGGGTGCAGGGCATGCAGGCTGTGAGGCGGCAGCGGCAGCGGCAAATCTTGGCAGTGATACATTGCTAATCACAATGGATATGAATAAGATTGCCCAGATGAGCTGCAATCCTGCTGTTGGTGGCATTGCTAAAGGTCAGATTGTGAGAGAGATAGATGCTCTTGGAGGTCAGATGGGCATAGTCACTGATAGCACTGCTATACAGTTTAGGATGTTAAACCGCTCTAAAGGTGCAGCAATGTGGAGTCCACGCAGCCAGTCAGACCGAATGAAGTTCAGTGGAAAGTGGAGGAACATCCTCGAGAATATGCCAAATCTTTCTTTGTGGCAAGACCCTGTAAATCAGCTTGTTATAGAAAATAGAGAGGTCAGGGGAGTTAAAACAGTCCTTGGTGTCACTTTTCATGCGAAGGCTGTTGTATTGACGGCAGGGACGTTTCTTAATGGACTTATGCATATAGGCAGAACTCAGGTGAGGGGTGGTAGAATAAGTGAGCCGGCGTCTTATGGGATTACAGAGCAACTTCGTGACCTCGGATTTGCTACCGACCGTATGAAGACCGGTACTCCTGTGCGCATTGACGGTAGAAGTATTGATTTCACGAAGACCACACCACAGGATGGTGATGCAGATTTTCATAAATTTTCATATCTGCCGAGTGTGAAGCGACAGCTTAAACAGCGTCAGTGCTATACTATATACACCAGTGAAGAGACACATGATATATTGAGGGCAGGCTTGCCGGATTCACCGCTTTATAATGGGCAAATAAAGAGTATAGGTCCGCGTTATTGTCCGAGTATAGAGACAAAAATTGTGACATTTGCAGATAAGACAGAGCACCAGCTCTTTCTTGAGCCTGAGGGTGAGGATACGCAAGAATACTACCTTAACGGTTTCTCGTCATCGCTGCCGCTTGATATACAGGTGAGAGCTTTGCAGACAATCCCTGCGCTAAAAAACGTTCAGATATACCGTCCCGGCTATGCGATAGAGTATGACTTTTTTGACCCAACTCAGCTGAAGCATACACTTGAAACAAAACTTGTAAAAGGGCTTTTCTTTGCCGGTCAGGTTAATGGTACCACAGGCTATGAAGAGGCAGCCGGTCAGGGGCTGATAGCAGGAATTAATGCACATCAAACTGTGACAGGAGGTGAGGCGTTTACACTTGGCAGAGATGAGGCTTATATAGGAGTTCTTATTGATGACCTCGTTACGAAAGGAGTTGATGAGCCATACCGAATGTTTACATCCAGGGCAGAATATCGCATTTTGCTACGTCAGGACGATGCGGATATGAGGCTAACAGAAAAGTCTTATGAGCTTGGTCTTGCTACAAAAGAAAGGTATGAGCTGATGCTTTCAAAGCGAGAGCAGCGAGATAAGATTGTGGAGTTTTGCGAGGAGTTCTCCGTAAAATCTTCGATTATTAATCCCAAACTTGAAGCACTCGGTCTGCAAACCCTCAAGCAAGGAGTAAAGCTTATAGACCTTGTATTGCGTCCGCAGCTTAATCTTGTTATATTGGCCGAGCTGATACAACCTCTCAAAGAACTTTTTGATACACTTGAGGCAGAAAGGCGTGAAGAAATCATAGAAGCTTCAGAAATTCTGATGAAGTATGATGGATATATAGTGCGAGAGAAACTTGTGGCTGACAAGATAAGGCGGCTTGAAGACATTAAACTCAGTGACAAATTTGATTATACGCAGATTTCCTCACTATCGACAGAAGCGCGCCAAAAACTTCACAAGCTAAAACCGGTGACGATAGCTCAGGCATCAAGGATTCCCGGTGTTTCGCCTGCAGATATAAACATACTTCTGCTAATGTTAGGACGATGATTGTTTCACGTGGAACAATCGCAAATAATGAAATATCAAATAATTACATAACACTAAATTTTAAAAATGGAATACATTAAATCAAAAATTCGCGATGTAGTGGACTTCCCTCAGAAGGGGATAATCTTTAAGGACCTCACTACTGTGTTTAAAGATGCTCGTGCAATGCACATTATTGGCTGGGACCTTTCACAGCTTTATCGCGACAAAGGCGTGACAAAGGTAGTAGGTATTGAGTCTCGCGGCTTCATTGGCGGTTCAATCCTTGCATTTGAGCTTGGTGCAGGCTTTGTGCCGGTGCGTAAGCCGGGTAAATTGCCAGCAGACACGATTTCGGCTTCATACGAAAAAGAGTATGGCACAGACACTATAGAAATCCACCGCGATGCCATCACAGAGGATGACGTAGTAGTACTTCACGACGACGTGCTTGCAACAGGAGGCACAATGCTTGCCGCATACAACCTGGTTAAGAGCCTTAATCCGAAGAAAATCTACATAAACTTCATCATAGAGCTGTCTGCACTCAAGGGACGTGACCTGCTTCCGAAAGGTGTAGAAGTAACATCGCTCATTACATACTAAATTGAACAAGTTATCCGGCAAATCACAAGATTTAAGGGATAAAATATCTCTCTTACCCGATACCCCCGGCGTGTATATTTACTACAATGCCGAGGGTACGGTGATTTATGTAGGTAAGGCAAAAAACCTGAAGAGGAGAGTAAGCTCATATTTTAACCGGGAGCATGAAATACTACGCACAAACTTGCTTGTAAGGGCGATTGCCGACATGGATTATGTCGTGGTGCCGACAGAGCAAGATGCGTTGAACCTGGAGAGTGCGCTTATAAAAGAGTATCAGCCGCACTATAATGTGTTGCTGAAAGACGACAAGTCTTATCCCTGCATAGTGGTGACTAACGAACACTATCCCCGGGTTTTTATCACTCGCCAAATGGTGAAGGACGGCAGCAAATACTTTGGTCCATACACCGATGTGACTATGGCGAGAGTGACAATAAACTTGCTGAAAGATATATTTCCGTTGCGCACATGCCGGCATGCTATCACGCTTGACTATCTGAAAAAGGAGAAGGGGAGGCTGTGTCTGGAATATCATCTTGGACGGTGTAAAGGATGCTGTAAGGGATTGATTTCGGCAGAAAAATATGGTGAATATATTGATGCTGTGCGCCAGATATTGCGAGGGGAGACGCGCCAGGTGATGGACTATCTGAGGCAGGAAATGATGCGCCTTGCATCTGAACTGAAATTTGAGGAGGCTCAGGCGCTAAAAGAGCAATACACCATAATGGAGAGGTATCAGGCAAAGAGTGTGATAGTGAGTATGACCGTGGGGGAAATTGATGTATTTGGCTATGACGATAACGATTCTGACTTTTATGTGAATTATCTCCATGTGAGAGGAGGGACTGTGGTGAAAAGCATCACGCTACAATTTCGCCGCCGCCTTGACGAGCCTGCAGAGGAATTGCTGTCGCTTGCGATGAGCGAGGTGGCGAATACACTTGGTGTGACGTATCACGAGGTGGTGGTGAGGACGGTGCCTGATACGGAGTTTGATGGTGTGACTTTTACAGTGCCTCAGCGTGGCGATAAGCTCCACTTACTGGAAGTGTCAGAAAAAAACGCACGCCAGAAGCGAGTGGAGGTTGTGAAAATTATGGAAAAGCGAGACCCGTCGAGGCGCACAGACAGGATATTGGAACAGATGAAAACAGATTTCCGCATGACAGAATTGCCGCGGCATATTGAATGCTTTGATAATTCAAATATCCAAGGGACAAATCCGGTGGCGTCTTGTGTGGTATTTAAAGATGGAAAACCGTCAAAAAAGGATTATCGCCATTTCAACATCAAGACTGTTGTAGGTCCGGATGATTTTGCATCGATGAAGGAGGTCCTCACGCGCCGCTACACGCGTCTTATGACAGAGGGTGAGGAGTTGCCTCAGCTTGTCATTGTAGACGGCGGTAAAGGGCAGCTAAGCGCGGCTGTGGAGGCTTTTGACGCGATGGGTCTGCGGGGCAAGGTTGCGATTGTTGGCATCGCGAAAAGGCTTGAGGAGATATATTTTCCGGGAGACAGCTATCCGCTGTATATCAATAAAAATTCCGAGACGCTGAGAATTGTTCAGCATTTGCGTGATGAGGCGCATAGATTTGGTATTACTCATCACCGCAATCGTCGTAGTAAGTCTCAGACAATCAGTGAATTAGATTCGATAGAGGGTGTTGGTCAGACGACTCGAGATAAGCTACTACGACATTTCCGCAGTCTTAAGAAAATACGGGAAGCTACTGTAAATCAGCTTGTTATCATAGTTGGTCAGACGAAGGCGCAGACAATTTTCTCCGCGCTTCACGACAATCAAACGCCTGCGAATGATGATGAGGTTAAGAGCATATAGTGGCTGAAAAATGTTATGTAAGTGTCAAAAAAATGCGAAAATAAGGAAATAAAACAACACATTTTTGGGAAAATAAGGAAGTAAGAAGCTGTAAAAATGGGAAAATAAGGAAATAGATTTGTTATTTTTTGGGAAAATAAGGAAATAGGGTTTGTTAAGAGATTGATTTTTAATTAATTGAGTACTTTTGTGGAAAAGTGTATAAACAATGCCAATAAAAATGATTAAATTTCCTCTAAGAAAGACAAGAGCGAGACTGTCTTTGTGAGTGAAAAAGAGA
>JBJECS010000014.1:0-5338 GCA_051871335.1 Muribaculaceae bacterium
CAATGACAGGCTTTTGTGGGTCATCATCTACATAGTAGTTTTCGGGAACAGACGGATTCATACCTTTATCAAGGTCGCGATGATACTCAGAGTCAAGTGTTAGTGGAGAATATTCAGAATGACCAGTAATATAAAACTCCTTACCTCCATTAGCCATTACCATATATACACCCGCTTTGTCGCTATCTGCTATGATTGAAAGCCTTTCATCTGCCTCAATTTCTTCGCGTCTAAATATAGTAAATCGGCTGTGTGGTACATAAAATTCATCATCAAAGCCTCTAAAAATGGGATTTAGAGGGTCAAGTATCCGATGAGAATATACACCTGATATTTTTGTATCTATATTATGCTTTTTTATGCCATAGTTATGATATAATCCAGCAAAAGCTGCCCAGCATATATATATAGTAGATGTGACGTGAATACGGCTCCAATCTATGATTTCACATAGTTCCTCCCAATAGTCTACATCTTCAAAATCAACTTTTTCTACAGGGGCGCCGGTGATGATAAGACCATCGTAGTTTTGAGTTCTAATATCATCAAAGTCTTTATAAAACATCTTCATGTGTTCGTCTGAAGTGTTTTTAGACGTATGCGATTTCATTTGTATAAAGTCAATCTCCACTTGTAGCGGTGTGTTGCTTATAAGTCTCAGCAGGTCTGTCTCAGTAGCTATTTTAAGTGGCATGAGGTTTACAACGGCAATGTGTAGCGGGCGAATATCCTGCGACTCTGCTCGTGTATGACCCATAACGAAAATGTTCTCTGTACGGAGAATATCTACAGCGGGGAAATTATTTGGTAAATTAACCGGCATAATTCAATGTAATTAAAGTTCTGAAAGCATTTGTTTTGCTGTTTTCCCTGTCACCGGGTGATGCCACGTCGGGTCAAGCTCTGCTATCGGAGTCAGGACAAAAGCCCGTTTCTCCATTCTTGGGTGAGGTAATTGAAGGCTGTCAATTGATATAACGAAATCACCCATATAAATGAGGTCAAGGTCTATTACACGGTCTTTATAATTGCCGTTCTCATCTCTATGTGATGATGGGTCAATATTTTTTTCAATAGACTTAAGTGCAGATAGTAACAGCGCCGGAGATAGGTCTGTGTCTATCTCTACTCCAACGTTGTAAAACATATTTAAAGAGTCATAACCCCATGGTTCTGACTCAAATAATTTTGACACCCGAGGGAGAAAAAGTGACAAATCTGTAATCAGTGCGACCGCACGACTAATATTTGCCATGCGGTCGCCGATATTACTGCCAATGTTAATATGGGCTTTCATTCGGGATTTTAGAGAGTACGGTTTACTTCCACTTCCTCAAATGCTTCAACGAGGTCTCCTACCTTAAGGTCATTGTAACCGGCGATTGAAAGACCACAATCATAACCGTTAGTGACTTCCTTGGCATCATCTTTAAATCGTTTGAGAGAACCAAGCTCACCGGTGTAGCGTACAATACCATCGCGGATTAGGCGAACTTTGCATGAACGCTTTATCTTTCCCTCTCGTACTATTGCACCTGCTATAGTACCAACCTTAGAGATATGGTAAGTTTCAAGTACTTCTGCCGTACCTACAATTTCTTCTTTTACTTCCGGCGCAAGCATACCTGCCATAGCGTCTTTCACTTCCTCTATAGCTTGATAAATTACGGAGTAAAGACGGATTTGTACTCCCTCACGCTCTGCTTCGCGACGTGCAGCGATTGATGGACGCACTTGGAATCCGATGATAATCGCATCTGACGCAGTAGCAAGTGTTACATCGCTCTCTGAAATTTCTCCCACCGCCTTATGAAGCACATTGACCTGGATTTCCTCTGTAGAAAGCTTGATAAGAGAGTCTGACAGCGCTTCTATAGAGCCATCAACATCACCTTTTACAATGATATTGAGCTCTTGGAAGTTACCGATTGCTCTACGACGTCCAATATCTTCAAGTGTAAGCATTTTTTTCGTGCGTAGACCAAGTTCACGCTGAAGTTGTTCACGTTTGGTAGCAATTTCACGTGCTTCTTGCTCTGTGTCAAGCACATTGAATGTATCGCCTGCCGCAGGAGCACCGTTAAGTCCAAGGATGAGAGTAGGTTCTGATGGCCCTGCCTCCTTTATGCGCTGATTACGCTCGTTAAACATTGCCTTCACTTTACCAAAGTGTGTCCCTGCAAGAATGATGTCGCCTACACGTAGCGTTCCATTTTGCACCAATACCGTGGCAACATATCCACGGCCCTTATCAAGTGAAGATTCAATGATTGAGCCGGTTGCATTTCTATTCGGGTTAGCTTTCAAGTCAAGCATTTCAGCCTCAAGGAGGACTTTTTCCATAAGTTCCTCCACACCGATGCCTTTCTTTGCGGATATATCTTGAGACTGGTATTTTCCACCCCAATCTTCCACAAGATAATTCATACCTGCAAGCTCTTCCTTAATCTTTTCAGGATTTGCATGAGGCTTGTCTATCTTATTGATTGCAAAGACAATAGGCACACCTGCTGCTGAAGCGTGGTTAATGGCTTCTACTGTCTGTGGCATCACATTATCATCTGCAGCAACTATAATAATACAGATGTCTGTCACTTTTGCTCCACGCGCACGCATCGCGGTAAATGCCTCGTGACCCGGAGTATCAAGGAATGTAATATGACGTCCATCTTGTAGCTTTACGTTATATGCACCAATATGCTGAGTAATGCCACCCGCTTCACCTGCTATCACATTTGCATTTCGGATATAGTCAAGTAGAGATGTCTTACCATGGTCAACGTGTCCCATGACTGTCACAATAGGTGGACGTGGCACAAGGTCTTCTTCAGAGTCTGCTTGGTCTTGTATTGCCTCGCTTACTTCTGCGGAAACATATTCTGTCTTAAATCCAAATTCTTCTGCAACAATATTAATAGTTTCAGCATCAAGGCGCTGGTTGATAGAAACCATTACACCAAGGTTCATACATGTGGCTATAACCTGATTTACTGGAACATCCATCATAGATGCCAGGTCGTTTGCTGTAACAAATTCGGTCAGCTTTAGTACTCGGCTTTCTGCCTGTTCCATTTCCATAGCCTCACGCTCACGCTCTGCAAACGCTTCACGCTTTTCCTTACGCCATTTGGCACCCTTTTTCAGACCCTTATCTTTAGCCGTGAGGCGTGCAAGAGTTTCTTTTACCTGACGCTGTACGTCTTCTTCATTTACTTCAGTATGGATTGGTCGCTTAGCACGCTCGTTCTTTGATGGTTTCTCCTTACGAGGATTGCCACCCTGTTGCCCCTTATCTTTCTTAGATTGTGGCTGTGTACTTGCTTGAGCTGCTGTTTTTTCAATATCAACCTTTTCCTTACCACCAATACGTTTACGCTTTTTCTTGTCTCCAGAACCGACTTGAGCTGCTTGCTGAGCTTTTATGCGGTCGTTGCGTCTCTCCTCTTTACTTTTTTTCTTAGGGCGTGTTGACTGGTTGAGTGAATCAAGGTCGATTTTGCCCACGATGTTAATTGAAGGACCTAATTTTGCTGTGCTCGGTAGGGTGAAAACCTCTTCCTTTTCAATATCTACAGGCACTACCGGTTCTTCTTTCTTTTCGTGTTTTGGTTGCTCCTGTTGCTTAGGTTGCTCTTTTGGAGACTGTTCCTTCTTCTGTTGCTGTTTAGCATCAGACTTTGGCTGAGGTTTTACATCCTGCTGCTTTGGTTGTTCTACTTTTACCTGAGGCTTTTTTGGTTCTTGCTTAGGTTCTTCCTTTTTAGGCTCTTCATTAACCACTGGCTTCGGCTCAGACTTGGGCTCTGGCTTTGTTGGTGCCTTAGGCTCTTCTGTTTTATGCTCAGAAACAACCTGTGGAGTCGCTTCGGGCTTTGGTGCCGGTTTTTCCTGAATAGGATTTCCGTCTTTATCAAGAGCAATTTTGCCAATAATCTTAGGACGCTGAATTGTTTCCACTGGAACCTTCACTTCCTGTGGCTCAGAATCTTTTGCGGCTTTTTTGCTCTGCTGACGGTCAGACGAGAACTGTTCAGAACGTGTCTTCAAGTCCTTATCGCTTTGAAAATGTTTCACCAACAGGTCTACGACAGTCTCGTCAATACGGGCATTAGGACTGTCTTCAACCTCAATATTATTTTTACGCAAAAACTCTATAACTGTTGGAAGAGCAATGTTAAGGTCTGTTGCGATTTTACTGATTTTTGTTCTCGCCATGTATATTATCTATTCAATTTATTTTTTGTGGTTAATGTATATTTTGAAAGTGTTGTTGCTTTAGTCTTCAAATTCTGCCTTGAGAACACTAATTACGTTATCAATAGTCTCTTCCTCGAGGTCTGTTTTCTTTATCAGCTCATCACGAGGTATTGCAAGAACATTCTTTGCTGTTACGCAACCAACTTCCTTGAGTGTGTCAATAATCCATTCGTCGATTTCATCTTTGAATTCATCGAGATATATATCATCTTCAAATTCTTCTTCTACGTCACGGTAAACGTCAATAACATATCCTGTGAGCATAGATGCAAGCTTGATGTTCATACCACCTTTACCAATTGCGAGTGAAACCTCCTCCGGACGAAGGAATACTTCTGCTTTCTTTTCTTCTTCGTCAATACGGATAGAAGAAATTTTTGCTGGAGATAGTGCTCGTTGAATGAATAGTGAAGGGTTTGATGTATAATTGATTACATCTATATTTTCATTGCGGAGTTCGCGTACAATACCATGAATACGTGAGCCCTTGACGCCAACGCAAGCACCTACCGGGTCAATGCGGTCATCGTAGCTTTCTACAGCAATTTTAGCTCTTTCTCCCGGAATACGCGCAACGGCACGGATATTGATGAGTCCATCGTGAATTTCAGGCACTTCAAGCTCGAATAGACGACGAAGAAAAGCTGAATTTGTACGTGATACTGTGATTTTTGGGTTGTTATTGCGATTATCCACATTTACGATTACGGCACGTACCTGCTCTCCTTTACGGAAATAATCTCCGGGGATAGATTCACTTTTAGGAAGTAGGAGTTCATTCTTCTCGTCATCAAGAAGGAGTGTTTCTTTGCTCCATGTCTGATATACTTCACCGGTAACGAGTTCACCTTCCAGTTCTTTAAACTTTGAGTAAACAGCCTCTTTCTGGAGGTCAAGAATTTTAGACTGGAGTGTCTGGCGTAGGTTGAGAATAGCACGGCGACCAAACTTCGCAAAGATAATTTCCTTTGTGTGCTCCTCACCTATTTCTACTTCCGGGTCATTGTCTGCCTGCGCATCTGAAAGTGAAATCTGTAGATTTGGGTCTTCAACCTGACCATCTGGTACAACAACAAGATTC
>JBJECS010000015.1:0-5268 GCA_051871335.1 Muribaculaceae bacterium
TATTTTACAATATATTAACATAAGAAGGCATATCGAATTTTGATACACCCTCCTACGATAAGGTGGTGAAAATCAGGGAGATGTGGGGCGGACGAGGAGTAGTGCATATGGTGCAGAGAAAAGATAGGGATTGTGATATGGCGAATAGGGCGGATATGTACAATAAGCCGAATACGCTGAATACACTGAATATGGCAGATGGAGCGATATGGCGAATTGGGTTGGTAGGCGTGGTAAAGTGCCGAGGGTCTTGTGAGTGGTTGAGCCGGCGAAGTGCTTTGAATTTGCCGCTGAAGTGAATTTAATAGAACGCACTGATATGTAGTTGAAAATGGGATAATTAGGAGAAATTAGGTGAAAATTTGAAAATTTTATGTTTAAGAACATTAAAAAAAGTGTTACATTTTGTTTGAATATTGAATTTATTTACTTATTTTTGCACCTGATATTTGAAATAATATTATATGACCGAAAGAAAAAACGTTCCATCAAATAGGGTAAATACCGATGAGTTCTGGTAGTTACACTATAAAACTCTACAGACAGTGTGGCGGAAAGGCTAATATACATTTTTTAATAAAGGCACAATCCCCACGCGCCATGAAAAATGAAACCAAACAAACAACAAAAAAAACAACCATAATTATTAACCTACAATTAAAACTGTATGAAAAAGCAACTTGCATTGTTTGCAGCTCTTGCATTAGCTTGTGGCACACCGGTAGTATATAACGGTATGACATTAGGCGGGTTTGAAGCTGTGGCACAAACCAAAGCAACCGGTGTAGTAGTAGACGAGACCGGCGAGCCATTGGCAGGTGTTTCTATCATTGTAAAAGGTAAGGCAGGCGGAGTAGCATCAGACCTTGATGGTAAATTTGCTATCGCAGCAGAGCCGGGCCAGGTTATTCAATTTAGCTATGTGGGCTATAAGGCTCAGGAAGTTAAATTTGCAGGTGGCGCACTGAACATTCAGATGCAGCCAAGTGCAACGAACCTCGATGAAGTAGTAGTAACCGCTCTTGGTATCAAGAAAGACAAGAAGTCGCTTGGTTACGCTATCGATGAAATTAAGTCAGACGAGCTAATGCTCAACAAGAACACAAACGCAATCAACTCACTGTCAGGTAAGATTGCGGGTGTGACAATTACTCAGTCATCAGGAGCGGCAGGAGCCGGCTCACAGATTATACTTCGTGGTGGAACATCAGGAAGTGAAAGCCGTGACAACCAGCCACTGTTCGTAGTAGATGGTGTTATCTATGATAACTCATCATCAGTAGGTGGTAACTCAGCATTTGACGGTTCTATGGCAAGTGCGACCACTTCTTCAAACCGTGTAATGGATATCAACCCTGAGGATATCGAGAATATGTCAGTCCTCAAAGGTCCAGCTGCAGCAGCACTATATGGTAGCCGAGCAGCGAACGGTGTTGTGCTCATCACAACGAAGAAAGGTAAAGAGGGCGCAGTGGAAGTAAACCTGAATGCTAAGTATATCACATCATGGGCAAAGTCGCTTCCAGAAACTCAGAGACAGTATGTACGCGGATATTATGATGACCGTGTGAATGAAGCGGGCGTGTTTGTACATGAGTATAAGGATGACAGCTATAACTCTTGGGGTCGTCCATACGAAGCAGGTGAAAAGTCTTACGACAACATTGGCGAGTTTTTCCAGAATGGTGGCGTATGGGATACTAACCTGAGCGTATCAGGCGGTAACAAGGATGGTAACTTCTTCCTATCCGGTTCATTCTACGACCAAGACGGTATTGTACCAACAACAGGCTATACTAAGTCTACTTTCCGTTTCAACGGCGAGCAGAAGTGGAGAATGCTTACATTTGGAGCAAACGTAGCCTATAGCGAGGCACGCACAACCAAGACCCTGACAGGTGCAGCGCTTTACGGTTCATCAGGTACAGGTGCACTTTATGCAGTGTATAACTGGTCTCCATATGATGACATGGAACATTACCTGAACGAGGACGGCACACGCTACCGTATGTTTGGTAACTTGCTGCAGCCATGGGAAGAACGCGACAACCCGTATTGGATTGTGAATAAGAACAAAATGACAGACAAGACAAAGCGTTTCACAGGTAACTTCAACGTAAAGGCAGACATAACAGACTGGTGGTGGATTGCATACCGTATGGGTATCGATACATATCGCATGACAGCATCAAACCGTATAGCACCTAATGGCGCAATCAAGAAAGACTGGCAGAACGGTTTCATGAGCGATAATACATCAGAGTATGATTATTTGTCAACGAACTTGATGACCAACTTCAACAAGCAGTTTGGTGACTTTAACGTAAACTTGATGCTTGGTACATCAACCGACAAGACATCACGCAAGTATGATTACCTCCGTGCATATAACTTCTCAACACCGGGCTTCTTCTCATATGAGAACGCACCAGACGAATACAAGGCATTCAAGCACAACAGCTCAGAAAAGCGCTTGGTATCAGTATTCGGTGAAGTACGTGCAGACTGGAAGAATACAGTGTTCTTCACAGTGACAGGACGTAATGACTGGACATCAACACTTCCAGTAGAAAACCGTTCATACTTCTACCCATCATACAGCGGTGCGTTGGTAGTATCTCAGTTCCTTCAGGATAAGGGTATTTGGGACCAGGATTTCCCAATCTCCTTTGCAAAGGTACGCGCATCATGGGCAAAAGTAGGTAAGGATACCGGACCTTATGAAACAAATACATATCTATGGCCAGTAGGAACATATCTGAATGGAGTAGTAGGTCTTGGTAATTCATGGACACGCGGTAACCCGGCACTGAAACCGGAAATGACCAAGTCAACAGAAATCGGTCTTGAACTCCGTTTCTTCCGCAACAGACTTAAATTTGACTACGCATACTATACAAACGACTCATACAACCAGATACTTAGCCCACGTGGTCCACAGTCAACAGGTTATATCTTCTGCTCATTCAACGCAGGTAATGTATATAACAAGGGTATGGAACTTAGCATCAGCGGTACACCAATCGAGACAAAAGACTTCTCATGGGAAACAGGTATCAACGTATATGGCAACCGCGGAACAATGGACGGACTTCTCCCGGGTATGGATATCATGTATGTAACAGATGTACAGTATTCAGGCGCTAAGGCAGCATCATATTCTGGTGGAGACTTCATGGCAATCTCAGGTGGTGTATGGCAGCGAGTAAATATCGAGCCAGACTTAGAACTTGCAGCAACAAACCCAGATGAATATGCAAAGCAGGTAGAACAGGCAGCTAAGTATAACGGAATGCTTATCCTTGACAAGGACGGTATGCCACAGCAGGGTGAAACAGACGTTCAGGTAGGTAACCGTGAACCAAAGTTCCGGGGAGGTTTCAACAATACATTCCGCTACAAAAACTGGACATTCAACATGCTATGGGAATTCCGCGTAGGTGGCGACGTATTTAACGGCACGAAGTATGCGATGACAATGTCAGGAACAAGCCAGTTCTCAGCAGATGTACGTAACCGTGACCTCACAATCAGCGGAGTACAGGTAGTAGACGGCGAATATGTACCGGCAGAATTTACATTCAGCCCAAGCGGCACATACGTAATGAGTGGCAAGGAAAAGAGCGGCTATAACGTAATCAAGGATTACTATACAGGCGCATACAACTACGAGTCACGCAACTGGATAACCGACGTAAATTCAGTACGTCTGCGTTCAATCTCAGTAAGCTATGAACTTCCAAAGACACTCCTTGAAAAGACACGTTGCATCAAGCGTGCATCCCTTTCATTCTCAGCAAACAACCTCCTTCTGTTCACAAACTATGACGGTGATCCAGAAGTAGCAGCAGCAGGAGCAGGCGCAGGTGGTTCATCATCAGTAGGTTTTGACTACTGCGGTGTACCGGCAACAGCAAGTTGTGCATTTGGTGTAAACTTGACATTCTAATAGTTTTTAGTTAAACTCATAAATCTTATAGAATATGAAATTGTTTAAATCTATCATATTGTGTGGTGCAACAGTAGCAGCAATGTCCATGACCTCTTGCGATGATTGGCTTGACGTAAACGTCAACCCAGACACCCCGTCTGCTGAAAGTACAGCATACCATCAGAGACTTGCCCACATTGAATTTTACACCAATAGCGCACAGGCATTTGCAGGCTGGCGTAACGTATTTGCATGCGGTGACTGGACACGCTATTATGGTGGCGGCACATACCAGAACATGTCTTACTGGTATCCAACAAGCAGTATTGTAACTACTCCATATCAGTGGTGGTTTGTAGGCGCAATGGCGAACGTAGATGACATGTATAAGAAGGCTCTTGCAGATGACAATGGCGCATATGCAGGTGTTGCTCTTATCATCAAGTCTTACGGAATGATGCTTATGACAGACCTTTACGGTGAAATGCCATATGAGGAAGCATGTAACCCAAATACAGCAATACCAAAGTATGACACAGGCAAGACAATCTATCTTGGCTGTCTGAAAGACCTTGATGAAGGTATCCGTCTTCTTGAGGAGTATAAAGGCAAAGACCATCCAGGAACACAGCCAACACTTGCAGAAGGTGACTTCTATTGCAATGGTAGTGTTGACAAATGGATAAAGCTGGGTTATCTCTTGAAAGCACGTTGGTGTGTTAAGCTTTCAAAGAAGGAGGCAGGTAGCTACCTTGAAGGTAAATATGATGCAGATGCAATCCTTGCAGCCCTTGACAAGGCTCAGCAGAGCAATGCAGATAACGCAATTGTAAATCATACCGATGATAACGGCAAGACTCATGATAACCTTGGCTGGAATGAGCCGGTAGACTATTCTCCACTGTACTCAGTATCAGGAATGAACTATGGTTACTATGTGACAAAGATGCTCTATAACAACCTGACAAACTTTGACGGTAAGGGCATAGAAGACCCACGTGCAGACCACGTAATTCCATGGGCATGCTCAGTGAAGAGCGCAAACACTCCGGCAGAGGTAAAATGGTATAACCAGTGGCGTCGTTCACTTCCAATCGACATGGCATCTGATATTCACAGCCAGAGCCGCCCAATGCACTCAAACTATGGAATTGATGCAAAATACGATGCATCACTTCCAGGCTGGTGGGTAAACAATGTGGATGCATATGCAGATACACTTTATGTAGAACAGACCAGTGAATCAAAGGGATATGCAGCAATGCCAGACCTCTTCTATCGTGCAGACGGTGTATCAGACGGTTCTCGTACATCAGGTACGTTCTACACACGCGTAT
>JBJECS010000016.1:0-5218 GCA_051871335.1 Muribaculaceae bacterium
AGTTCTCGCTTTATTCCCGCTGATAGGCTGCGTGTGTCTATCGCAAGTGATAGCTGGGGCACATGGCTGTCTCCCTCAAATCTTTTCAGCGACGCTATTGCACGTATATCTCGCACTCGGAAACGTATCGAGTCTACTGAGTCAAACATTTTCAGCCGCTTAAACGCCAATGTGCCGCCAAAAGGCACTATCATCGTGCTGTCTAACTTCTCGCGGGTCACTCGCGTTCCAAGTCCTGTCTTAAAGCCATTTACGTCTATCGTCATCGACTCATAGACCACATGCGCCGTATCCACTTCCACCGTCGCCGTCAGTAGTGAGTCTACAGTTCTGGCATCATTTTCTATTTTCCTGTTCGTCCCGAATTTCAGGCACGAATTGCGTGCATATACGTCAGTAGCCGAATCTAATGATATATACCTAAAACCCGTCAGGTCTATATCACCGTCTATTTTCAGGCGGTGAAACCTATTTGGGTTCAGGTCGCTCATTCTCATGTTCAGTTTCAGGCTCGCGTCGATTTTTCCGGTGATGTATCTCGCAAATTTTTCAAACAGCATTTTCGGCATTTTGTCTATGTCGAATTTTGCATTTAGTTTCCCATCTATCGCTGGGTCGGATATCGGAGTTCGAACCTTGGCATTAAGGTCTATATCCATAGCCTTGCCATCTATCACAAACCGCCCCACTTCAATCGTCGTATTATCAATATTGTCGCCGTCAAACGCATACTCCGCCTCAAGAAGCAGCTTATTAAACTGCAAGTCTCCTCGGCGCACATGGCAGGAGGGTATCTCTATCTCTCCCGTCAGCGTTGGCAGCGCGGCTATGCTGTCGCCTATAGCATAGGGCTTTTTCAGTCTCGCAGTTACAGACAATTTCATGTCTGTATCAAGACCCTTAAGGTCCCGCGCATACTCCGCAGGTATCCTGTTCAGCAGATAATTCACGTCCCACTCCGGTAGATTACACGTCAACTCATTTATCTTCAGGCTATCCGCAAATTCCACAGAAGCGGAAATGTCTGCATATAGTGAATCCACTTTTACGTTGAAATCATTGAACGTCACCACATTTGGGCGCTTTCTGTTCCAGTCTATCGCACCGTTTACACTTACCGCTATCGAATCCAAATTTATCGCTCCGAGCATCGGAGTGCGTCCGTTTGCCTTTACGTCAAGGCTATAGCATGGTGCATCTTCACCGTTCAGGAGTATATTCTTTATACCTATCGCTACATCGAGGCTGTCGCTAAGCGAACGATAGCGGATTGGCTCTGCATCACTGATGACAAACTGATTTATCGATATATCCGGCATGGAAGTTTCCGAGCTTTCTTCCTCTACACTTTCGCCTGCCGGAACTATATCGTAATTTGTATACTCATCGTTTACTTTCACCAGATTTATCCTCGGACACTCAAATCTCACGTCATAAAGAGATATTTTACCCATGCCTAATGCCGGCACATTAATACTTCCGCTAAACGAACCCAGAGTAAGCAACGTATCCGCATTTTCCGGCAGTGTTGCTTGCAGACTGTCTGGCACGCTGTCAAGAGAATGGCTCACCACCAGCACGTCTTCTACATCAACGCTCAGGTGTGGAAACGTACTCCAAAACGACAGCTCCACTCGCTCCACCTTAACATCCGCATTTAGATACTCTGTCGCATATTCTTCCACTATCGGCGTCAGCTTGGATGGCGTTAGTATCCACACTATTAGGCTGCACACGATTATTACGATTAGAAACAGCGAAAGCACGGTCCACCCCAGCACTTTTAGCACCGTGATTAGCGGATTTCGCTTCTTCGCCTCTTCTTTTATGCTTGAATTATCCTCTGCCATGGGAAAATTTATTATTCTTTATGCCTTATCTCACCGTAATGTGAAAACACCCCTGTTTATGCTCATATTTTACGTAGCACCTGCCATCTTCGCGAAGCTCATACAATACTTCAGCAAGCAGGTTCTTAAGGTCTTCTGCCGTCCGCGGATTTTCCGGATTATCACACACAAATTTTACAAAACTTATATCAAAAGTCGTCCCATACTGATGTGCCGACGCATCTACCGCCGCACGATTTCTACGCTTCAGCTTTGCTATTGTCGCCGGTGTTCGCAGCAAAGACGTCACTTTAAGCCTATAGTCTCCACCTCCTCGCGCAGTCAGAGAGTCACGCCACGTCCGAGAAATATCATCAAGCAATGTCTTCGCACGAGGCACAAGATACGGCAGAGAATATGTCAGTTCATCAACATAATACGTCTCCGTTGCCTCAATTCTCACTATTGGCTGATTTAAGTGCCAAGCATCAGAAACCTTATTTATTGGTCTTATGCCATTCAGCTCCGCTACTCGCAGATGCTTATAATTACTGTCATTAAACACCTTGCGAAGAGAACCGAGCATCCGAACCTGCAGCTTTTCCCCACCGGGAGGCATAGAGTCAATAGGTATTACTCGTTCTTCACCTGTTACCTCATCATCTGCCACGTCTGTGCTGTCCGGCTCACGCTCATCATCCTCTATCTCATCCTGAGCATATTCCGGTATATCCTCAAAAGAGTCAGGCGTCGGATTTAGCAACTCCGCCATTTTTGGCGCACTGTCTGGAGGTGCTGACGGTGGAGTATATTCACTCAGACCGCAAACACCGCTACATGCCGCCAACAATAACAATATTACCGCTAATATTCCGTATATCAGAGTTTTCATATTCTTAAAATCTTCTTTACACTTTAAGGTGTAAAGTTACTAAATATATACGGATTTTTCCACCTCTTTCACGTTATTTTTTTTCTAATTCTCAAAAAAAATCCCCCTCTATCCTCTATTCTCTATTCCCTTTTCTCTGACTTCCACCACCTTACCGTAGGGACGTGACGTGTCACGTCCGCATATACCAACCACCCCTCTATTCTCTATTCTCTATTCTCTATTCTCCATTCTCTATTCCCTGTTTGCCCCATCAGGCGAGGTTTACGTCATCCGGCAGGCTCGGAGAGCATGCTGTCATGCTTAAGACCAGGCAAGGAGCGAAGCGACGACGCCTGGTCATCATCAATCCACCTACTTCGTGGCTCGGAGAGTCACGTTTTATGGTATCCAAGTTATCGCTCAACGATAAACCCTACACGCTCAACGCCTGCCCTCTATTCACTATAAACATACGCCCCAAGGTCAGGCTTTGACGGCTGAACATTGCCATAGCGATCCCTACGAGACGACGGCGACGTCAGCGACGGGTCGGCAGCGCCAATAGCCGGTGACTCCACCTGTAGACGATAATCAAAATAATAATCGCTGCGAACCGTATAAAACAGAGGGTCATCACCCCATATACACTTTATGAAATTATCATCATCCTCACCCTTGCTCTTCAGAAGCGTATTACGGACCTTAACAGACGTTCCCGTCAAGTCTCCATGACTAAGGTCGGCACCAATCCCATAGATTATGCAATTATCGATATTCGCCGAAACATATGGCTTACCACTCTCATCGTCTGTCTCCGCATTAAGGTGATAAAACTGAACCGCTGCTCCCGTAATTGCCGAGAATAGATAATTATTCGCAAACGTACAATGATTAAACGTATGCTTTCCGCCCTGTAGATACACAAGCCCCATACCTGCCTCACTAAACTCACACGCATACGCATTTACGTCACTGTGAATAGCCGCAAGTACAGTCCCCTCACTATTATGAACCTGAGACGCTATCATCGTCAACGCCGGACTGGCTCCTACATTATCAAGCACAATTCCCATACTCGTATTCCGCACAGATGTATACGTCATCTTATTATTCTTTGACGTAGGCGCAAAATAAATACCGTCCCACTGACCCGACATCAACTCATACGGAATATCAGACGCAACAAAACCACTTCGGTCACCCGTAAAATTCACCGGTTGCTCAGCTGTTCCATTACATACAAGCGTACCATATACCTTGATATAAGCCCCGTCATGCAAATAAATCCGAGCATTCGCATCCACAGTCATCTTCGCATTCTCCGCAACTATTAGCGAATCATACACTAAAAATGGCAGACGAGCAGTAAACCATGTATCCTTCTCAACCTTTTGAGCCCTGAACCTAATAATATTCTCACTCAATGCACTCAATACTACCGTATTTGTCTTCCCATGAGTCACAAAATCCATATTACATTCCACCTTATACTGACCCGGAGACTCATTTAGAGGTAGATTTGCCTCCACAAACACAAAAATAGAATCATTAGGGCGGATTTGGATATTATTAAAAGACTTTCCAGAAATCCCATCTACATTCAGCCTAAAAACGTCCTTCTTTGCTCCACTTAGGCTAATAGACTGAATATTCATTATCTTATCATAACGATTATAGACAACAAAACGACTCGTCGGAGTACATGCTTGGGAAAAATACTCTCCCATTTTCAGCGTATCCACCGAAAAGACAGGCTGTTCTGACGCATTGCTTGACACACCATCCTCTATACAAGACGTCATCGCCACAGCACACAAAATAATCAGCGATATATACCGTAATATCCTCATAATTCAAAACTTTACTACCTTTAATAACGCATTTTTACCCTCTATAGTATATCTATCCCATAAAATTTCCACTCTTCACTATTCTCTGAACATTATACTCTTTATTCTGACTTTATCACACCATGTTATCGTAGGGACGTGATGCATCACGCTCGCATCCATATTCCACTGATTTCCACCATCTTATTGTAGGGACGGTCTCATGTCCGCCTCCATATTCCACTGATTTTCACCGCCTTATTGTAGGGACGTGATGCATCACGTCCGCCACTCTCTATTCTCTATTATCTGTCCGCCCCACCACGCGAGGAACACCGATGTGTCGAAGACACTTCGGTGTGAGGTCTCGTAGAGACCGTTTTGTGGTAATCGCCGGGTTAAGGTCTCGGAGAAACCTAACCAGGTGATAGTCAGAACATTCCCCATATCGAGCCTCGGCGAGGCTCGGTTGTGGCATAAACACACCCAGCCATATATTCTCCGTTTTATATCCTGCTCCCCTCTTTCGCAGGAACGTGATACATCTCCCTGATTTACAAGTTGTTATCGTAGGGACGTGACGTGTCACGTCCGCCTCTATTCACTATTATCTATTCACTATTAAAAAAAAAGACCCCGGGATTTCTCCCGGAGCCTCTACCAAAGTGGCGGTGACCTACTCTCCC
>JBJECS010000017.1:0-5152 GCA_051871335.1 Muribaculaceae bacterium
AAAGTCCTTGAAAAAGTAGGTCATAAGCGGGTCCATCATCAGTATGATTTCTTTCATACCGAAATATAAGATTAACCAAGACATTATCATTCCTAAAAGCGAGCCTGCGAGGGTGTAAAGCAGGTTTTCCGTGAAAATTTGTGCCAAAAGAGAGCTTTTTTTCGCTCCAAACGACTTTCTGATGCCAATTTCCGCCTGTCTGCCATCCATATTTCCGGATATCATTCCGCTCATATTAAGTGCGGGAACAAGCAGAAGCACGAAAATAATCAACATATTGTCGCGGGCGATATTCCACCATGAAAAGTCTGCATCATCAATCGTCAATCCTTGCATCACAAAGCGGAAATGCGATTTTGGCTGGTCTCCCAGGTCAAGTTCCCACTCGTCGGCAATCGGTGCCATCATTTGCTCGCAGAGTTTGTCCATTTCTTCTGTCATAGCTTTATATTGAGCATCATCTTTCACTACGAGAACCGCCTGTCCGCCTCCAAGAATTTCATTTGGATACATACTTTGCAGGCTTTTTCGCGGACAATACATATCTGCGGATGAAAGACTGCAAAGCTGGCTGCCTGTTCTTACCACTCCGCAAACGGTGTATACGCTTTGGGTTTTTATGGTCTTGCCGATGGCATCTTCAAAGTTGCTGCCAAACAATGCTTGTGCCACTTTATCTGTGATAACAGCAACTTCCACTTTGCTGTCGTATTCTTCCTGGCTGAATGGACGACCTGCAAGAAAATCAAAATTGAAGACCTTAAACACACCTGCATCGGCATAATTTACGGCTACTTCCATTTTTAATTCGTCTTCACCGGGGATACTTACTACTTCCGCAGATGTGCCGGATGGACATACAGTCACGGCTTCCACGTTTTGAAGTTTGTAAATTACTTCATCAGCGAATGTTTGACCTAACCACCATCTATTTACATATCCTTCTGTTTTGTGTTTAATTCCGGCAGACCTTACATAGTATGTTTTGCTACGGTTAGTCTCAGGGTAAATAGGCGCAATGCGTATGTAGTAATACGTTGTGAAAATCATCGTTAGCGCAATGGCAAGTGTCACGCCCACAACGAAAAGCGCAGTATATAGCGGATGAGCCTTTGCCTCCTGCCAAGCCTGTTTTGCATAAAGTGTCAGTTTCATTTTACTGTTATATTTTTATTGTTGTTAAACTTGCTTATGTCTGATGTCACCACCTTGTCTCCCGGCTTCAGCCCTGATATTACTTCTACATATTCCCAGTTTGACTCTCCCAGCGTCACCTCTGTCTTTGTCAGTGTGTCGTCTGAGGTGAGTACGTAAACCCAATATTTACCGGGCTTTTTATAGTCCGGAAAGCGGCGTATACGCACGGCGTCTTCTATCACATCGCTCAGCACATTTATGTCTGCCTTTAGCCCGGAGCGGAGGCATGGCGCATCGCTCTCTGTCAGCGATACGATAAATGTCACAAGCCCGTCTTTTGCATTCGGAGAAATGTTTGTGATAATGCCTTCAAGACTCGTCTTTCCTACTTTTACCACCACTTTAGAGCCGGTGCCTACACGGTCAAGGTATCCCTCTGCAAGCTCACCTTTAAGGCGGAAATGGCTAAGGTCTGCAATCGTTGCGATGTGCTCTCCCGCGTTTATTTGTGCGCCTACCTGGTCGTTAATAAAAGTGAGGACGGCATTGCGCGGTGACTTTATTTTGGCATCATCCATTTTTCGCTGCATGTCGCCAAGGTCTCGGCTTAATATTGCCAGCTCTACATTTGAAGAGTTTATGCTCGCATCTGCCACCTTGCGGCTGTTTTCAAGCTGTGCTCGCAGTTGCTGTAGTTGCAGTTTCTCTGTTTCCAGCTTCATTTCTGCCTCCCTCACGCGCTCTCCCGTTCCTGAGCCGATAGAGTCAAGATAACGCTCATTTTCAAGCGACACTTGCAGCGAGTTTACTTCCATTTCTTTTACTCGGATTTTCATTTCCAGGTCGCTGAGTGAAGTGCTGTTGTCAAGTTTCTTGCGGTCTATCTCTATTTGTTTCAGTCGTTGCTGGTCTGCCGCTTTTGACAGTGAAGTCTGTGTGTCGGAAAGGTCAAGCAACATGATTGGAGTTCCTGCCTGAAGTGAATCTCCCGGCACGCAATACACCTCCATTATCCTGGTGGAGATAGGGGACACTATCACCTGCTCAAATGCCGGCTCTACACGACCTGAGGCGGATAGAGAGGTAGCAATCGTTCCGCGGTCAACGTCTGTAATCACAATGCTGCTGCGATTTACGCTCTTTCGCATAAACAATGGCAGCAAAATGGCGAGCATCACCACCATAGCGGCTACACCTCCCCATTTCATCATTGCCTTTTTGCGGCGAGATTTTTTTACGTCTTCTGATATTGGTCTGTCCATATATTACGAGTTTTATTTTTCTGCGTATATATGCCAAGTTCGTGCCAAAATTGTAAATGCTTGATAATCAATGCTCTTTACATCCTTCCACTGTCCGATTTCGGACACTGCTGTCCGCTGCGTACAAAAAATGCGCAGGGCTTACACCCCACGCATTTTAATTCTATAGCTTTAGAGACTAATTACTTCATGGCCTCAGCATCCGGTGCGATAAGCTTGTAGCCCTTGCCGTGGATGTTGATGATTTCGATAGCCGGGTCATCCTTAAGGTGCTTGCGGAGTTTAGTGATATAAACGTCCATAGAGCGAGCGTTAAAGTAATTGTCGTCTATCCAGATTGTCTTCAGTGCAAAGTTACGCTCCAGTATTTCGTTGATATGAGCGCAGAGCAGGCTGAGGAGTTCAGATTCCTTTGTAGTGAGCTTAGTAATGCGGTTGCCAAGCATCAACACTTGCTTCTGGGTATCAAACGTAAACTTGCCAATCTTATACATCGTGATTTCCTTGCCCTTCTTGCCTCTTACTCGGCGGAGGATAGCCTCAATACGGAATACGAGTTCTTCGATTGAAAATGGCTTTGTGATATAGTCATCTGCGCCAATCTTAAATCCTTCAAGTATATCTTCCTTAAGTGCTTTTGCAGTAAGGAATATGATAGGCACTTCGCTGTTTACAGTGCGAATTTCCTGTGCAAGTGTAAATCCGTCTTTTTTAGGCATCATCACGTCGAGGAGACAAATGTCGAATTTGCCCTTGATAAATGCCTTGTATCCACTTTCTCCATCAGCGTAAAGCTCTGTGTTAAAGCCTTTTGCCTGAAGGTATTCTCTGAGGAGCATTCCTAAATACTCATCATCTTCACATAGAAGAATTCTCACGCGTTCATCCATAATCGATTGTTTTTTAGTTTTTTATGAGTGGTAATATTATTATAAATTTCGTCCCTTGATTTATCTCGCTCTCCACCTTTATGCTGCCGTTAAGGGCATTGATGATTTTTTCCACATAGGCGAGCCCGAGCCCGAAGCCTTTCACATCGTGAAGATTGCCTGTGGAAACACGGTAAAACTTCTCGAAAATTCGTTTCAGGTCTTCTTTCTTTATTCCGATGCCATTGTCTGCAATGGTGATTTGCAGCTTGTCGTCAGGTAGGTTTTTAGTAGTCACATTTAGCTCCAGCGGACGCTCTTCGTCGCGGTATTTCACGGCGTTGTCAAGGAGATTGAATATCACGTTTGTGAAATGCATTTCATCTACCATCACCAGTGCGTCTTCCGCGTCTGTTGATGCTGTGAGTTTGCCGCCATAGCTTTCAACTTTCAGCTTGAACGTGCGCACTACGCTCTCCACCACCGCATTAGCATCTACTTCCTGTAAGCGCATGCTTGTATTGTTGCGGTCGAACATTGACATCTGCAGCACTTTCTCCACTTGGAACCGCAGTCGTTTCGTCTCGTCCATTATCACTGTGGTGATATGCTGCATCATAGCCGGCGACTTTCTCACAGAGTCGTCATTAAGCATTTGCGCGGCGAGAGAGATAGATGATATTGGAGTCTTAAACTCGTGGGTCATATTGTTTATAAAGTCGTTTTTCATCTCCGTCAGCTTCTTTTGGCGGAAGGTGAGCACGATTATATACACAAATATGATGAGCAAAACAAACGTAAATGCGAAAGAGGGTATCATGAAGTTTATTGAAGACATGATATAGTTTTTCTTGCTCGGAAACGACACTTTCAGGTAACACTTCTTGCTTGCCGGGTCACTGCTGAAAAGTCCTTGTACATAAGTGTTTGCGTCATTTTTCTCTATGCAGCAATATGCGGCAGTAGAATATTGAGTAACACCATTCTTGTTTACCACGGCAAACTCAAATGGCAGCTTCAAACCGAAATTCTCCAGCTGAGCCTTAAGGTATTTGCGTATTACGGTTGTGTCTGCGCGCTCCTCCATAGGGCGATTGTAAGACTTGCTCACAATGTTTAGCAGCACTTCCTCTATAAGTGTCTTTTGATACTGGTATCTGTCCTTAAGTTCTTCTTGCATAGACTGATAGTGACCTGAGACTCCATTCTGTGCATTGCTTTGTATCCGTGTAATCTTGTCTGCATCGCCTTTTATGGTGATATCTGCTTCCACGCCGCTCGCCGTGTTTATAGTATATTTTATTCCTCCGAGGTGAGGCGTGCTTCCGTCAGCATACTGGGCGTAAATCGAGCTTGACTCAATCTGAGATACGTCTTCATCTAAAAAGTGGCGTGCCTCGTCTTGTTCCAGCTGTCTTGACACCCAAAACATACTGCGGCGCACACCCTCCTCAAACTGGTCGTCGCGCATCTTGACGATATTGTCAAGATACATTATCTGCACCAACAGCAATCCCACAAACGTGATTGCCATCACTATTGTCAGTAGCCAGATTGTCGATTTCTTCATTTTGAGTGAAATTTGGTTAATGAATTATCCGTTTTTGTTAATTTCTAACACTTTTTATGTGAAACGTTAAAAGTACAGCCTTTGTTCACGCTATTTGTTTTACGGAATTTTACAATCGGTATATCTGTTTTAACATTTCGGTGCAAAATTAACATTTAATTGTGAAATCTGCAAATTTTTTGCCAACTTTTTTCGAATGTACGCATTAAATTTACTGTCATGAGTATGTTTCCCACAGAAGTTATGGATTATGTAACATAAAAAAGAGGGTGTATCAAAATTAAGTTATTTGGTACATCCTTTCTTTATATGTC
>JBJECS010000018.1:0-5147 GCA_051871335.1 Muribaculaceae bacterium
TTCGCGACTTTTTTCAGAAAAATTTTACCACCCTTTCACTTCCGCTTGATTGTCAATGGCTTAGGAAAAATAAAAAAAATGAACTTTCACATCACCCAAGCTTCATCAGCTCTTCCTCAAGCCTGTCTCGGTCGCCTGCAGCCTTGTTTCTCACCTTTGTGCGGTAATTATAAATTGTAGATAGTGAATAACGCAAAAATCCTGAAATTTTCGTGCTATCTGTGATTCCAAGCCTAATAAGTGCAAAAATTCTAAGCTCTGTCGTTAGCTGCTTCGGCTTTTTTGGCAAAATCTCCTGACCCGGTTGCAACAATTTATTGAAATCCTCTACAAACGTTGGGAAAAGCCTCAAGAAAGTCTCATCAAAACTCTGATAAAAATCCTTCAGCTCATTGTCAAGAAACGTTGTAGATTTCAGCTCCTTTGTCACCTCCGCTATTTTACCGGAATTAATCAGATTACGTAGAGTCATACGGTAACGGTCCATTTTTTCAATATATTCTGAACTCTGTTCCATATATTGCGCTATATATGCCTCTTTGAGCCTTGAGTTTTCCACAATCGAATTATTCGCCTCTATAAGTTTGTCATTTGACTCCTTAAGGTCCGAATTTAGCTTCCGTAGACTATAGTTAATTTTCACAATTTCCTTTCTCGCCTGCGCCACCCTCTTCATTTGCTTATATAGATAGACCATCGATATTGCAAGACCTATCAAAAGCAAGCTGATAACGACTATTGCCAAGCGTTGGCGTGTCTGCTGACTATGCATTGAGTCAAGATACACCTTATTTATAATCGGAAAAACCTTATTTATCTCCAGAACACGTATTCGCGCATTGCAATTAACAGCATCGTCCATTGCTATCCTCACAAATTGATACGCATCTTCAACATTACCCTCCGTATAAAGCAAATAAGCCAATTCTCGCAGCGAAACATATTCCCTCACAGCTGACTTTATGTCTGAAATCGAAGAAATCAACAACTGTTCCTTATATCGCACAGTATCGCCAAGACTAAGATAAGACTCCGCAAGGCTATAAGCACATATTGCACGGTCATGCTCAGTGCAAGACTCACTCTCAAAAAATTTCGTTATCAAATCTATTGACTCCGCATACTTATGCTGTGAATTTAGCTTATCCGCGTAAGTAATAACATATGCTATCGTGCCCGGCTCATTCACGCTCATTATAGAGTCTCGATAATCTGAAGTGAGCTCGTCATAACGATTAATGTCTGACGGACGCAGAGCATAGTCGCGCATCAACGCATACGTCGTCCGGTAGATATGATAATAATACGGCAGCAAATAGTCGGGAAGCCTGCTTGACGGAACACTTTCAAGTATATCAAGCGATTCCTTATACATTCCCGCATTAAGCAGGATTTCTGCCATATTTAATTCCGCATTATCTATAAATACCTGATTATTTGCAATTTTAGCAAGACGCACGCGTTCCTCACACATTTTCATCGCTGAGTCTGAATTAAACGCACGATACTCATCATAAAGATGCCCTACCGCATCAAACTTTACAGCTATATTCTGAGCACTGTCCGCCTCGGCACGATACGTTGCAATTTTGTCAAGTTTTATGCGCACATAGCTATCCTTTGCCTTTATTACTCTCTTTAGCTCAGCCATTAACGAATCAACACGCTCAGCTGCACTGCCCGAAACACAGACAACGAACATCAAAAGAAAAAGTTGAATGGCTTTAATCATAGCTTTATACAAGTTTTGGTTCTACAAGTTTCGCACCTCGCAAAAAGTCTGCTACCGCCATGCGCTTTTTACCCTGTATCTGAATTTCTTTAAGCGAAATTCTGCCATCTGCCGCATCTATCACTATGCTGTCGCAGCAAACCTCTATTGCACCGGGACTTAATTCACCACGCGGCTCTACAATCTCTGCCTCATACACTTTCATTTGTCTTGGAGCAGGATTGACCTCATCTGAAATTTCCAGATATGCAGCAGGATATGGCGAAAGACCTCGAATAAGATTATACACCTGGCGTGCAGGCTTATTAAAATCAATTCTACACGTTTCCTTAAATATTTTCGGCGCAGCTTTTGGCTCTGAGCCATCCTTTATGAGCGTATCCTGTGGAACTGTCTTAAGCGTACCTGCAACTATCTGATTAAGAGTGTCAAGAGTCAAACTTGCACCCAACTCCATCAGTCGGTCGTGCACTGACCCCACATTCTCATCATCAGAAATGTCTATCGCCTGCTGAGCTATTATGTCCCCGGTATCTATCTCATGCTTTAGGAAAAACGTAGTGACTCCCGTTCGCTTTTCCCCGTTTATCACTGCCCAGTTTATCGGTGCTGCGCCTCGGTAATCCGGCAATAGTGATGCATGAAGATTAAAAGTTCCCAGCGGTGGCATTTCCCACACAACACGTGGCAGCATACGGAATGCGATTACCACAAAAATATCCGCAGAATAGCTCCGCAACTCCTCAACAAACGACTCATCTTTAAGATTTACCGGCTGAAGAACCGGAAGATTATGAGCTAATGCATATTCCTTTACCGGAGACTGATACATGTGGTGTCCACGACCTGCAGGTTTATCCGGCATCGTCACCACTGCCACCACATTAAACCCTGCATTACAGATTTTGTCAAGGCTACAAACCGCAAATTCAGGCGTGCCCAGAAATACTATTTTTAGGTCTGACTTTTTCATTTTAATGTTCTTTTTTTTCATTGTCTCTAAACACCTTCCTCCAGTGCCTTCCAAAGATTGTCATCTGGCACAGGTGCTGTCACGTCTATTTCCTGTTTAGATACCGGGTGTATAAATTGTATTCTGCGAGCTAGAAGCGAGATTGACCCGTCTGGATTACTACGCTTTGCACCATATTTCAGGTCTCCCCGGATTGGGCAGCCTATTGCTGACAACTGAACACGTATCTGATGCTTCCTCCCCGTCAGCAAATTCACCTCCAGCAGATAATACCTTTCCGACGACGCTATCAGCCTGTATTTCAGCCGCGCCTCCTTAGCATCCTTTTTCGGTGAGACATATGCGTAAGACTTATTCGTCTTTTCTACCGTCGTGATATAGTGAGTCAAAAGTGCCTCTTCCTGTTCCGGCTTATTTGCAGTTATTGCCCAATACGTCTTATGGACTTCACCATTACGAAACATCTCATTGAGCCTGGTCAATGCCTTTGACGTCTTTGCAAAAACAACAAGACCCGCCACTGGACGGTCCAGTCTGTGAGCAACCCCCAAAAAGACATTGCCTGGCTTCGAATATTTCTCCTTAAGCCATTCCTTTATAATGTCACATAGCGGCTTGTCACCGGTCTTGTCCCCTTGGACTATCTCGCCCGGTGCTTTATTTACTATGATTATATGATTATCCTCGTATACTACTTCCATATCATTTTAACAACCATACTTCCAGCATATATACCGCCGCTCCTGAAAGATAGCCGGCAAAAGCTATGCCTGTAAACTTCTTCAGATACCAGCCAAACGAAATTTTATCAAGCCCCATAGCTATAACGCCGGCAGCACTTCCTATTATGAGCAGGTTGCCGCCTACGCCGGCACAGTAACTGAGAAATTCCCAAAATGCACCGTCAACCATGAAATACGCCTGATAACTCGCTGGGTCTGCTATCAGCTCTACTGGATACATACCCATCACACCTGCCACAAGCGGTACATTATCTACTACTGAAGACAGCATGCCAAGAAGTACATTTATCGCATATATATTATGTATCTTTTCATCAAGGAACTGAGACGTCGTATTCAATATTCCGCTTGCCTGAAGAACAGACACCGCCATTAGAATACCCAGGAAAAACAGTATTGATGGCATATCTATTCTCGCTATTACCTTCGGTAGGCGCTGCTCGCGCGATATGTCAAGGCGTTTCCCATTATAAAAACACTCGGTAAACGTCCACAGCACACCAAGCACAAACAAGATGCCAACAAACGGAGGCATGTGCGTCACAGACTTAAACACCGGTACAAGCAACAGACCGGCAACCCCCAATATCAATATTACACGCTTCTCGCGCCGCGTTATCGGGTCATCCTTAACTACCTCCTCTACATGCTTCGGTAATTTTCCTTTTATATTGCTTGAAACTATTATCAGAGGCACAAGTAGCGCTACTATGCTCGGCAAAAGAACATAGCATATCAGCGCACCTGCCGTCACATTGCCCTTAACCCACAGCATTATCGTCGTAACGTCACCAATGGGAGACCATGCGCCACCCGCATTTGCCGAAATGACTATCATCGCAGTGTAAATCCATCGTTCCCTCTTGTTCGCTATCAGCTTTCTAAGTAGCAATATCATTACGATAGATGTTGTCATATTGTCCAGGATTGCTGAAAACACAAACGTTGTCATGCACACTACCCACAACAGCTTTCGCTTATTGCGTGTGCGTATATGGTCTGTAATTATGGAGAAGCCTCCATGTACGTCAATTAGCTCTACTATTGTCATTGCCCCGATTAAGAACAGCAATGTCTGAGTGATTTCGCCCAGAGACTCCACAAGCTGCACATTTAGGACATAGTCAAGACATTGCTCTGCCAGAGTCTTCCCATGAAGATGATAGTTTTCCTTTACATAGGCTTCAAGGCCTGACATATTGACTTCCGGCACTATTTGACCTGCCCCCATAGTATACACTACCCACAGAAGCATGCCTAACAACAAAGCTATCGCAGACTTATCAACACGCAACTGACGTTCCATCGCAATCGCAAGATAGCCTATCAAAAATAAAATTACAAGAGTAAGAATCATTGGTGTTTACATTATAAAGAACATTACTTGCTATTTCTTTAGTCGTTGTTTTTTCGCTGTGCAAAGTTAATAATTACTCCTCAAAATTGCAACAGAAAAGTTACAATTTTTCCACTTAAACCTTACGCAATTACCCAAATCCTTTTCCACCCAATTTATCCAAACTCATTATAACTCATAAGCCTCAAATCATTCTCAAAAAGCGAATTACAACAGACATCCTGGCAATACTTCACTGTATGCTCTTGCAATAACCATTCAAAACATCAATGGGAAAGCCTCATACCCTAACCCTCAAAAAGCCTCTTCAGCTTATATATCATTTCCTCCCACCTGCTTTTA
>JBJECS010000019.1:0-5062 GCA_051871335.1 Muribaculaceae bacterium
TCTTTTTCACTCACAAAGACAGTCTCGCTCTTGTCTTTCTTAGAGGAAATTTAGCATTATTTTTTGTCTTTTCCACTATTTCTGACTAACTTTGCACCATAAACAAGATTTTTAACTCAATGAATATCATTAGAACAACCTTTTTGGCTTTTCTCGCCGCAGCTGCCATTTCCGTCTCGGCTCAAGAAACTATTAAATACCGAGCCGACGCACTTTTCAGCATCGGCGATGGAGACTTGGCGCCTTACTACATGACTGCAAACCGTCACGGTAAACTCACACAGACCAACAACGCACTGCTTGACATTGGCTTCACCCGCAATTTCGACACCAACAGACGTTGGGCTTGGAGCTACGGCGCTGAAATCATCACAGGCGCTTCTTCCTCAACCAATTACAGCCTCCAAAAATACGACGACAATGGCAATCTCGTCTTCGATTTCAACCGAGACGAACAACCTGCCGCTATTTGGCTTCAGCAGCTCTATGCTGAAGTTAAATACCGAAGCATTTATCTCAGCGCAGGCATCAAAGACCGGGAATCTGCTATGCTGAATTTCGCCCTCTCTTCCGGAGACCTTATCCAGAGCGGTAACGCTCGCTCTATCCCGCAGATTCGCGCCGGATTCGTTGATTTTCAAGACATTCCGTTCACTAAACACTTCCTGCAGATTCAAGGCGAATTTTGCTTCGGCAAATTTATGGACAAAAAATGGTATGAAAACCATTTCAACTTCTACTCCGGTCACTACAACGAAGGCGGGTTCTACCATTACAAACGTATTTATTTCCGCACTAAAACGTCAAATCCGCTTTCTGCCACTTTCGGCGGACAGTTCGCTTACCTTTTCGGCGGTGATACACACTACTACGTTAAAGGAAAATTCAAAAACACTACACACAACGCTGAAGACCTCGACGCTTTCTGGCAGGCAATTCTCCCTCGTGACACTGGTGTCGAAGGTTATTACCAAGGGCAGAGCCTCGGAAGCTGGGACATCAATCTCAGATACCGTTTCCGAAACAACTCTCAGCTAAAGGCTTACGTCCAAAACGTTTGGGAAGACGGTTCAAGCATGGGGAAGCTAAACGGATGGGACGGACTTTGGGGATTGGAATACGTCGCTTCCAAACCCGGACTAATCTCCGGAGCTGTTTTTGAATACCTTCAAATGACTGACCAGTCAGGTCCTATGCACTGGGACCCCGTTGACGAAGCCGGAACTTCTCTAAACCAATACCAAGCCACAGGAGGTGACAACTATTACAACAACGGTTTCTATAATTCTTACTGCTATTTCGGCATGGCTATGGGTAGCCCTTTCAGCAAAGAGCCTATCCGAAACCTAAATGGAGATGTATCTTTCCGTGACACTCGCGTAAAAGGCTTTCACTTAGGCTTTTCTGGTGACCCAATCAATAATCTAAGCTACCGCATTCTCGGCAGCTGGCGAAAATCCTGGGGCACTTACCAAAATCCTCGTTTCCACACTGTAGAATGTACCTCACTACTCGTCGAGGCTACATATAAACTCCCTAAAATTCAGGGACTAAGCATAAAAGCAGAATTTGCAGCAGACCATGGACAGCTTTACGGAAACAACACTGCCGGAGTGCTCACATTGTCCTATTGCGGAAACCTAACATTTTAGAAATCAGACTATTATGAACAAGATTATAAAAGCACTACTTCACATCTTTATCCTTTCCTTCTTTTCCTCTTGCCAAAACAACGGCAACATCGGAGACTGGTATGGAATGTGGAAACTTCAGTCCATCACCATCGACGGAGTTGATGACCCGGAGTATGAACCTAACGTTTTCTGGAAATTCCAGACTGGAGTAATTCAGATGGTGCGTTACTCCGAAACCTCTGGCGCAACCGGCACCGGCACTTGGAAAGAGAAAAACAGCATCCTCGAGCTAACTTACGAATACTCCGATGACTCTAACCCCGAGGCATCTCGTAAATATTCCACCCTCTCCGGAATGCACCTCCCCGCCACTGGTGTCATCCCTCTTGAAATCACCAAGAAGCCATCTTCCTCTATGATTCTCACTTATCGCGCCGAAGACGGCACTAATTACGTTTACACATTCAAAAAATGGTAACTATATGACAGGTAAAATTCTCGTCACCGGAGCTGACGGTTTCATCGGCTCTCACCTCACAGACCTCCTTTTGAGCGAAGGATACCAAGTCCGGGCTCTCTCACAATACAACTCGTTTAACAACTGGGGATGGCTTGAAGGAAACAAGCATAAAAACCTTGAAGTCGTATCCGGTGACGTGCGCGATGCCGCTTTCTGCCGACATATCGCTAAAGGTTGTGACACTATTTTCCACCTCGCCGCACTCATCGCTATCCCTTACAGCTACGTCGCTCCAGAAAGCTATGTAGACACTAACATTAAAGGCACCTTGAACATGTGTCAGGCGGCTATGGACTGCGGGGCAAGACGAATTATTGTCACCTCTACTTCAGAGGTTTACGGCACTGCTCAATACGTCCCCATCGACGAGCGACACCCTCGCCAGCCGCAGTCGCCTTACTCCGCCACTAAAATCGGCGCCGACGCTATAGCTCTAAGTTTTTTCAACGCATTCAATCTCCCCGTCGTCATCGCACGACCTTTCAATACCTACGGTCCGCGCCAGAGTGCGCGCGCTATCATCCCTACCATCATCTCACAAATCGCGGCAGGAAAACGCCGGATTATGGTAGGTGACCTCACTCCCACTCGAGACTTCAACTTCGTAAAAGACACTTGCCGAGGTTTTCTCGCTCTCGCCACCGCCGATGGCATCGAAGGTCGTGACATCAACATCGCCACAGGAACCGAAGTTTCAATGAAACAGACCCTTGAGACCATTGCACAGCTCATGAACGTTGAAGTTGAATACGTCACAGACCCCGCACGCATCCGCCCTTCATCTTCTGAAGTTCGCCGACTTTGCGGTGACAATACCCTCATCACTTCGCTCACTGACTGGCGTCCCCAATTCTCTCTCGAAAAAGGACTCAAAGAAACAATTGACTGGTTTACAGACCCAACAAACCTCGCTAAATACAAAACCGACATTTACAACATATAATGGCACATAAAAGTCTCAGCATACTCATGCACGGCGGCGCTAAACGCGTTTCTATCGCCAAAATGTTTCTCGCAGAAGCTCAAAAAATGGACATCGACCTCCACCTTTTCTCGTGGGAGCTTCAGCCAGTCGTTCCCCTCGCAGAAGTTGCTGAAATTGTTGTCGGACGTCGCTGCGACGACCCGCTCCTCCTAAACGACCTCCACTCTTTCACCATTGACAAAGGAATCAACATCATGATTCCATTTATCGACCCCGCCATCTCTGTCGTTGCAAAATACCGCGACACCTACGGAGGCATTTTCGCACCTCTCGGCTCTTTCTCCGGCGTTGAAGGAATGTTTGACAAAGCTCGCGCTGCGCAAATATTTCAGGATGCGGCTCTTCCAATCCCGGCGACATACACCATCGCAAAACATAAATTTCCAATAATTGCAAAACCCCGCTTCGGCTCTGCTTCACAAGGAATTATCATCATAAACTCTGAAGCAGAACTCGCACAAATCGCACCCATTGCACACCAATACCTCCTTCAGGAATACATCCCTCACCGCGAAGAAATCACCGTAGACTGTTATGTTTCACAGTCTGGCACAATCATCGCCACCGTCCCCCGCCGCCGCATCGCTGTTATCGGTGGAGAAGTCTCTCGCACAATCACCATCGATTCTCCTGAAATAATTTCTCTCTCCCGCCAAACCCTCTCCTCCCTCGACCTCCGTGGCGCTGTAACCATACAATTCATCCATGACACAGACACCGGGCGTATCCTTCTCATGGAGATAAACCCAAGACTCGGAGGAGGTGTCGTATGCTCAATCCATGCCGGCGCAAACATTCCACACTACATTCTCGCCGAAGCACTAAACCGCCCCATCTCCCCACTACCCTCATACCTCACTAACCTCGAAATCACACGATACCAGCAAGAAATCACCTTCCATAACGGCATCCTCTTCAAATAAGAGCCACTAATTACGTCCTCTCATTTCAAAAAACTAAAAAATTCGCCCCTTGTGTAATTTTTACACAAAATAATTTGGCAGTTCAAAAATTTCTTTCTACCTTTGTTGCGTAATTTTTACATAACACAAAATAATAGACATTATGTGCAACACTGAAGAACTGAAATACTGCTACAAATACCCTCACCCAAGCGTGACTACAGACTGCGTCATTTTTGGATTTGACGGTAACAAATTGAGAGTCCTTTTAGTAAAGCGTGGCATTGAGCCTTACAAGGGACGATGGGCATTTCCGGGCGGTTTCATCAAGATGGATGAAAGCGCTGAAGACGGCGCTCTGCGTGAGCTACAGGAAGAAACAGGACTGACAGGAGCTTTTATCCGCCAGTTCCACACTTTCTCCGACCCAAATCGCGACCCTCGCGAGCGTGTTATAACCATTGCATACTACGCTTTAGTCAGAATGAAAGAAGTAAAAGGCGGAGACGATGCCGACGAAGCACAGTGGTTTGCTCTCGACGAAGTCCCACAGCTCGCTTTTGACCACGACAGAATACTCAGAATGGCTGTCCGCGCTTTGCGACAGAACATTCACTTCGAGCCAATCGGCTTTGAGCTCCTCCCCCAAGAATTTACAACAAAAGAGCTACAAAACCTCTACGAAGCCATTCTTGACGTCCATTTTGACCGCCGAAACTTCTACAACAAGATGAAACGGCTGGAAATGCTCGAGCCCACCGACAATACGGCGAACCCATCAGCGAAAAAAGAAGCATTCCTCTTCCGCTTCAACAAGACGAAATATGAGGAACTGAAGCAAAAGGGATTCCGATTAGAATTTTAGTGCAAGCCGAATGCAGAGTCAAGTTTGATTGAACTCTGCTGAGGCGCAGCCTAAAATCAACGAAGTTAATTTTTTAGTGCAAGCCGAATGCAGAGTCAAGTTTGATTGAACTCTGCTGAGGCGCAGCCTAAAATCAACGAAGTTAATTTTTTAGTG
>JBJECS010000020.1:0-5017 GCA_051871335.1 Muribaculaceae bacterium
TGCATCTCCCTGATTTCCAAGTTATTATCGTAGGGACATGGCGTGCCACGTCCGCTTCATCAGCCGTGGATTGCGACATCCTGCAGGCTCGGAGAGCATGCTGTCATGCTTAAGACCAGGCGAGGAGCACAGCGACGACGCCTGGTCATGCTCAACCATCCAACCTCGTGGCTCGGAGAGTCACGTCTTATGGTATCCATGCGTCGCTCAACGATAAACCCTAAACGCTCAACGCTCGTCCCCCCATTCATTGCCATCTCCATCAATTTCAATGTTCTCTTTTCTATTTATCGTTCCTTTTGGCGATTGTCACGATTAACGTTACTAAAATCAATACCAAAAACAACTCCCATCCCCAACCCTTGCGCTCCACCTCCTTCTCCTCATCGATAATCACATCACTCACCACATGCTCCGCTGCAACTACCGTCACCTCACGCTCCGACACCTCTTGTGCCCTCGCCATCACACCGTGTGCCACCACACGCACCGGTACACTCGCCCTCACCATCTCCACCACAACCGAATCAGCCTCAACAACCAACTCCACCGCCATACTGTCACGAGCCAACGACTCCACCACCACTGCCTCCTTAACTGCCTCCTCATACCTCTCGGCGACTACCTCCTTTTTCGCCCCACACGACGTAAGCAAAACCACCAGCGCAAAAAGCGCCAACTTCGCATACTCCCTTGTCGCATCAAACGACGGACATGCCTTCCTCGCAAAATCCCGGTGACCATACACCCTTGACCCCGGATACTTCTTCACCAATTCACGCAATAGCCGCTCCAAAGATTTTTTCTGAGCCTCTGTCCGCGTATCCTTCGGCGTCTTTCCATCCGCACCTACTCCACCAACATATGCCACTCCTATCGAACTCCCATTACGCCCGGCACAATGCGCTCCCGAATCCTCCTCAGACCTGCCCCGATAAACCTTCCCGTCAAGACCCACCACATAGTGATAGCCAATATCCTTCCATCCTTTCACTTTCACGTGATAGTCTCGTATTGATGACACACTCACATCCTTGCCCTCTGGCGTTGCAGTGCAATGCACTATTATTTCACTTATCTTTCTCATTTTCAATCGTTTTAAGAATTTCACTAATCATTTTCGCTATATCATCCTTGTTCTTGATGATAACATTAAAAGTCGACTCCGCTTCTCGGATTTCATCCTTGTCATGAGTCGTCTCCATCACAGACTTCCACTCGCAAAACACGTTAAACGCAGCCATCAGCATCGTAAACACCGGGAATGGCAATATCACTGCTCCTATCACGTCTACACACGTCAGGCATAACATCGGCAGAAAATACTTACTCGCCTTCGCGCATGTCATCTTATACCCTCGTGAACGGGTCGCTATATGAGCCTTTCGAGCCCTTCGGACTCCCGCCACAAAATCTACCACCATCGACAGGCTCACTGCACCGTATGTGCACAATATCCACACTACATACTCCTCAAGCCCACTCGCTTCTATAAATTCTCTTATCATAATCACTATTCTCTATTATCCATTTTCTATTTTCTATTATCTGCCCAACCAGTCCGCCCCTCTTATCGTAGGGACGTGATGTATCACGTCCGCCATGCATCTCCCTGATTTCCAAGTTATTATCGTAGGGACATGGCGTGCCACGTCCGCCTCTATTCTCTATTCTCTGCCACCTTCCTGCAGGCTCGGAGAGCATGCTGTCATGCTTAAGACCAGGCGAGGAGCGCAGCGACGACGCCTGGTCATTCTCAACCATCCAACCTCGTGGCTCGGAGAGTCACGTCTTATGGTATCCATGCGTCGCTCAACGATAAACCCTACACGCTCAACGCTCGCCCACTCTACTCACTGCCCCACAATCCTCCCAACATTCTTAAGCCGGACACCCGCAGCATACTCATTCACCTTAGCGATATACCGCTCCACCTTCGCATTCCACTCACGCGAAAACTCATCATCCGACCCAACATACACAATATGAAGCACATACGCAGTTATTGCCATCTGCAAAAGGCTTCCTATCACCGCCCCGGTTCCTTCCTCACACGGCAAATCAAGGCTCACCGACAAGATTTCATCATCTTCCTCCGTCCCTGTCGACGTAGTAATTACATTTGGGAGCATCGACACCACAACGTAGCAAAACGCATCCCTCACTAACAGGCGCAAAGCTCCTCGCCTGTCCGGCGTCAGCATCACCGGCTTCTCACTCTTGTTTGCACTCACATAGCAGCGCAATGCTGACGCCGCATAAACTTCTTTCAAAGTCTCACTCACTGAAATATTCAAATTCATCATAAAATAAAGGTTTAGGTTATAGATTATTTTTTCTGTTTTTATCCTCGTGGCATCTTTACCACTTAAGACGTTGCAAAATCACAACACTACATGGGCACGATTTTTGCCCACCAATATTAATAAAAGTTAAGTCACACAATTTTTTTCTTTCAAAATCTCAAATCTCACAGCAATTAACACTAATTAACACCATTTTCTGTAACCATTCTCCACCTGACTGCGTCTTAATTACAAACAACACCAAATAACAAACTAAATATAAACTAAAATGAAAACTTTCCTAAGATGCATTATGACCGCTATCGCAGTCATTTCCGCTATCCTCTCAACCAACGCAGCTGAAAACGTCGTCAAGAAAAATCTTAACGTTTCTTCTTTTAACGAAATTGAAGCTTCTTCCGCTATAAACGTCGTTTACACTCAGACCAACGGCGATTTCTCTGCTGCCGTCGAAATGAACAAAAAAGACGAAAACTACTTCATATTCGAGCAAAAAGGCTCAAAGATAATCGCTAAGCGCAAACAAAAAAAACACAACTGGAACACTAAATCCATCACACTTTACATCTCAGCACCATACCTCGTAGACATTGAGCTTTCCGGTGCAAGCTCCTTCAAAGCTGACAAAATCAACCAGCTCAACAAAAATCTGGACATTGACTGCTCTGGCGCTTCTTCTTTCAAAGTTAACACCATCAATGCCAACAATTTCTCCATCGACTGCTCCGGCGCCTCTTCCGCTTCTTTAAGTGTCAACGCAAAAAAAATCGAAGTCGACTGCTCCGGCGCTTCTAAAGTCGCTATCTCCGGAACCGCTAACCTCGCTGAATACGACGCAAGCGGCGCAAGCTCAATCTCCGCTGCAGACCTCAAGGCCAACAAAGGAGAAGTCGAGGCAAGCGGCGCCTCAAACGTCACTTGCTCAATACAAAATCTCTACAGACGCGTATCTTCCGGCGCAAGCAAAATCACAAACAAATAAATCCCATTTTGCACAAAATCCAGACAATTCGGAATACCTGCATAATGGCACACTAACTAAGGAAATTATTTAGATACTCGCTTTTACATACCAAGAACAATTTGTGCTTCAAGCACTCCGGCGCAGCGATATGAGATTTTACCGCTGCGCTCTTTTTTTTGACAGCTTTACAATCATCAAACACCTGTTTATCAACATATTATCGCAGGGACGTGATGCATCACACTCGTCATACATCTACCTGATTTACAATCTGTTATCGTAGGGACGTGATGCATCACGTCCGCCTCTATTATCTATTCTCTGCCACCATCCGGCAGGCTCGGAGAGCATGCTGTCATGCTTAAGACCAGGCGAGGAGCGCAGCGACGACGCCTGGTCATACCCAATCCCCCTATTTCGTGGCTCGGAGAGTCACGTCTTATGGTATCCATTCATCGCTCAACGATAAACCCTAAACGCTCAACGCTTGCTCTCTATTCTCTAAAAAAAGAGAGGTCTGCCACTCATGCGCAGACCTCCCTCCCACAATTCTATCTTATCTTGTAGCTTACTTCACCACAATCTTCTTCGTAAAGTGTGCATTGTCAGCCTTTACCTCCATCACATAGATGCCGGAACTTAGCTCGGATGCATCTACTACACCCTCATTGCCATCGATTGTAACAGATTTAACTGCCACACCGGATAGACTGTAAAGCGTTGCCTTAAAGCCATCTACGCCGGCAAGGAATACGTCATAGCTCTTATTGCCCGCAGGTGACACTATCAGGCGCAGATTTTCATCAGCATACACCGTGCCTACGCCACCCATGTCAAGTGCCTTTTTTACTGCTGCAAGAGCATTCACCTTTCCTGCGCCCCACTGTACCTTGCTGCCATTATTCACAAAGTCATCCTTCGTTGCTGTCTCTATCAGGATATTGCGCAGTTCCTCTGGTGTCAGAGACGGATTTGCCTGTAGAAGCAGACATCCCACACCTGCCACATATGGGCTGGACATTGACGTTCCCTGCTCATTGGCCCAATAGTTATCCCTGCCATTGGCATTTACATAGCCACTGACATCATTGCTGCCAAGACTCGCATTTGTGTAATAATACTGGCTGTACGCTGATATAATACCATAGCCCGGACCTGCCAAGTGCGGCAGATTACGTCCGTCAAGAGTCACACCATATGATGAAAATTCCGCAATGTCACCATTTATCGGATTGTCTGTATACACGTAAGACTTTCCACCAAGCGTTATCCAGCTCGGACGCGTGCAATATGCCCCTACTGCTATCACGTTCTTTGCACATGCGTCATCATTGATTGAGTTTTCGCCATTGCCATCGTCAAACCCTGCAATTCCCATATTGCCAAACTCTCCGGTCGTTGTCGCCAACAGGCGTGTCCCACTCGTACCCGATACCTGAAAGTAGGGCACTATATTGCAATTCGGATTTGTGGTACTATTGCGGGTCACATTCATAAACACTGTCACATAAGAGCACCCATTATTGGCATCTATGCCCTTATCAAATATTATATAGCTTGACTCCGTAAACGCATTGTTGAAATTATCATCGTGAGTATACTGCGGATAGTAAGTGCCGGATATTGTCATAGCCTTCGTGACATCTATCGTGCCTATACTTTTTCCTGCACTGACATCATAAAATCCTAACTTACAGCTCAGGCTCTTATTATCATTTGCCCAAAATGCCACACTTGCTGACACCTG
>JBJECS010000021.1:0-5014 GCA_051871335.1 Muribaculaceae bacterium
TGGCGGTATAAAAATTGAGCAACCTATTTTTATGGGAGGGAAAATACGTGCAGGATACAACATTGCTAAAACAGCTCGCAACCTCTATGAACAAAATAGGCGACTCACAGAGGCAGACATTATTGTCAACACTGCTAAAGCATACGCAGACCTACTACGAGCTACACAAATGCAGCAAGTAGCATTATCTTATAAAACGCTTCTCACCGAGCTGCAAAATGATGTAGAGAAGGCATTTAAGCACGGTCTAAAGCCTAAAAACGACGTTCTCAAAGTTAAAGTTAAGCATAACGAGGCTATACTGAACCTTCGCAAAGCGGAAAACGCCTGCCGACTCGCCTCTATGAACTTATGCCACTACATAGGACGTCCCCTCACCGACTCTATTTCAGTAAATCCAGACGCCATGCGTATGCAGGTAATGGCGCAGTGGACATACGATTATTCAAACCGCCCGGAAACACAAATCCAGCAATATAAAACTGATATTGCTCGCCAAAAAGTTGCTGTAGCTCGTGCTGACTATCTTCCACAGATAGGAATTGTAGGTCAATACGGATATTTAAACGGAATCAAACTTGGTAGCAAAAAAGTATTTGACAATGACGCATTCATGATTGGAGTACAAGTATCTATACCAATTTACGACTTCGGACATAAAACAGGTAAAATACGCTCTGCACAGGAGCAACTTGCTGCAGCAAAAGCAGAACAGGAAGATACTGACAGACTCCTATCACTCAGCCTGAATCAGGCAATAAACAATCTTGATGAAGCTTATTTGGAAATAGAACTCGCAAAATCAACAGTATACGCTGCAGACGAGAACCTACGTTCCAGCACAAAGCAATATCAAGCCGGGATGGAATCCCTCTCAGACAACCTGGAGGCACAAACACTGTGGCAGCAGGCTCACGCCACACTTATCGAGGCTCACGCCACACTTTTCCTCCGCACGATTGAATACCTTAGAGCTAACGGCACTATCAATTAAGATTTCAACAGTTTCGTTCCCTCTTAAGTATCAGTATTTCAAAATAAATATCCCAAGCTACCCATCATGGGACACTTGGGATATAATTTGAGGTATTATGATGTTATTTCAACTTTATAAACTCAGGAACAAAAGCCTTCACCTTTACAGGCAATGACGTACCGTCAAGTGGCAACACGATGTCTTTGTCACTAAAGATAAGGAGTACAGTATTATCGCTAAGAGCATCAGTCTTTTTTACAACAAGAACATCAGCCCCTGCAATCATCGGCGAATAAAATTGGCATGAACCTCGCCACATGGCAGGATTAGCATTGCGGAAAGCGAAGATGCGTGAGATATAGTCTTTAAGACGTTGTTCATCTGCATTATTAGCCTTTGTATGACCTGTAGTTCTTGCAATATTGTCTTTCTGACCGCCGGTAGTGTTCTTTGACAAGTCTGCATACTCATCACCATAATACAGGGTCACAGGTCCGCTATATCCTGCAAGAATTGCATGGCGCAACATTACTTTTTCATACATATACTCACCCACAATATGGTCTGCCACACGATAGCCATCGTGGTTAGTGAGAAATAAGTTTGGCATCACATCATCACGGCAATATCCGCGAGACATTGGATTTGAATAAACGGTAATAATATCTTTCATACCATTTACAAGTCCTTCTCCATCAATTTCTTGCATTGGCCCACTAATTAGCTCCTTTCCTTGAAAGTCAAATGCCGAGATTAAGCCTCCGTCACGATACACACCCTTGTTAATTTGTGCTGCATCACCCCAGTCTTCTCCTACCATATATCCAAGGATACCCCATTTTTTACCTTCATTGCGTCGGTGTTCGCAGCATTTCTCAACAGCGCTACGAATTTCAAGCCAATAGTTATGCCCACCTTGCAAAGCCTGATAAGCTTGGTCAAGACGCCAACCGTCTATCTCAAACTCATCAATCCAGTATGTTGCAACTTCCTTAATATATTCAAGACTGCCGGGATAAGAAACGTTTCCCGTACCTGCATCTGCACGGTCACAACCGGTAATAGTACAATCAAGTTTATTACCCTTTGGCGACGGTAATGTCACACCTCCATGATGCCCGAATACACCGTCAAGAATAACATAAAGCCCCATTTCATGAGCTTTCTGCACAAGTTCTCGAAAGTCTGCCTCTGTACCGAATTTTGGGTCAATCTTAAAATAGTTTGTAGTAAAATATCCTGTAGCCTGAAGTTTTTCTCCGCCAATGCCATCAGTGCTATCAAAAATCGGTGTGAGCCAAATGCCATTTACATTAAGGCTTTTTATGTGTGGCAACGCATTTATAATGCCTCGCAAGTTTCCATCTTTGCGGTGTCCTTCAGGACCCCACATTGCCTTATACCCCACTGCACCCTCATCTCCATGCTGAAAACTCGCCACCATTATCTGGTAAAGAGCTAAGTTACGCTGGTCAGGACTTTGTGCCTTGCCATTAAAGCCGAATATACCGCTAAGAAAAGCGAAAATCATAAAAAAAATCTTTTTCATTATTGTGAATATTTAGACTTAAGAGTTATAAAATCATTTGGTTATCAATGCAAAGATACAAATAATTTTTCTATTTGCAAAAAATGGCACTTCCTCACCGTTAGGAAGTGCCATAGAAAGCTTTATAATAATTATAATATTATTCAGCCATAAGAATTTCGAGCATCTTAATAGCAGATACAGGAATACGAGTACCAGGGCCAAAGATTGCAGCAACGCCTGCTTTGTAAAGGAAATCGTAGTCTTGTGCCGGAATTACACCACCTGCTACTACCATGATGTCTTCACGTCCCAGTTTCTTTAATTCTTCAATAACCTGAGGCACAAGAGTCTTGTGTCCTGCAGCAAGTGAAGATACACCAAGGATATGAACGTCGTTTTCTACTGCCTGACGAGCAGCTTCTGCCGGAGTCTGGAAGAGAGGTCCCATATCCACGTCAAAGCCACAGTCTGCATAACCGGTTGCTACTACCTTCGCACCGCGGTCGTGACCGTCTTGACCCATCTTGGCAATCATAATACGAGGTTGACGACCTTCGCGCTTAACGAATTCTTCGCACATTTGCTGAGCCTTGATGAAGTCAGGGTCTTGTTTTGTTTCACTTGAATACACACCTGAAATAGTTCTGATTACTGCTTTGTATCGACCTACTACAGCCTCGCATGCATCTGAGATTTCGCCCAGAGTAGCACGGAGACCGGCAGCCTTCACTGCAAGGTCAAGAAGATTACCCTCCTTAGTGCGTACACATTCAGTGATTGCCTCGAGTGCAGCCTTTACTGCAGCCTCGTCGCGATGAGCTTTCACGTCGTTTAGGCGTTCTATTTGCTCTTTACGCACTTCAGTATTGTCAATTTCGAGGATATCGATAGGGTCTTCGTGGTCAAGACGATACTTGTTAATACCCACGATAGTCTGGCGACCGGAATCGATACGAGCCTGAGTACGAGCAGCTGCCTCCTCGATACGTAGTTTTGGAAGACCGGTTTCAATAGCTTTAGCCATACCGCCGAGCTTCTCGATTTCCTGGATATGTTCCCATGCACGGTGTGCAATCTCGTTTGTGAGAGACTCTACATAATATGAACCTGCCCATGGGTCAATTTCCTTTGTAATGTATGTTTCTTCCTGGATATAAATCTGTGTATTACGAGCAATACGAGCAGAGAAATCTGTAGGAAGTGCTATAGCCTCGTCAAGAGCATTTGTGTGGAGCGACTGGGTATGACCAAGAGCTGCGCCCATAGCCTCAATACAAGTACGACCTACATTGTTGAAAGGGTCTTGCTCTGTAAGTGACCAACCTGAAGTCTGAGAGTGAGTACGCAAAGCCAGTGACTTAGGGTTCTTAGGATTGAATTGTTTCACAATTTTAGCCCAAAGCATACGAGCTGCACGCATCTTTGCAATCTCCATAAAGAAGTTCATACCGATTGCCCAGAAGAAAGACAGACGTGGTGCAAAAGCGTCTATGTCCATGCCGGCGTTTACACCTGCACGAAGATACTCAAGTCCGTCTGCAAGTGTATATGCAAGCTCAATGTCGCATGTAGCACCTGCCTCCTGCATATGGTAGCCGGAGATAGAGATTGAGTTAAACTTAGGCATATTTTGTGAGGTATACTCAAAGATATCCGCGATAATTCGCATTGAGAACTCAGGTGGGTAGATGTATGTATTACGCACCATAAATTCCTTAAGAATATCATTTTGGATAGTACCTGCCATCTCATCAAGCTTAGCACCTTGCTCAAGACCTGCATTGATATAGAATGCAAGTACTGGGAGCACAGCACCGTTCATTGTCATAGAAACAGACATCTTGTTCAATGGAATACCATCAAAAAGCACCTTCATGTCTTCAAGTGAGCAGATAGACACACCGGCCTTACCCACGTCACCTACCACACGCTCATGGTCTGCATCGTAGCCACGGTGTGTTGCAAGGTCAAACGCTACGGAAAGACCTTTCTGTCCTGACGCAAGGTTACGGCGATAAAACGCGTTACTTTCTGCCGCTGTTGAGAAGCCGGCATACTGGCGGATTGTCCAAGGACGCATTGCATACATACCGCTATATGGCCCACGAAGGTAAGGAGGAATACCAGCAACATAATTTAGGTGTTCCATTCCCTGGAGGTCATCTTTTGTATATATAGGCTTTACCGGGATAAGTTCAGGTGTAAGCCATTCTTCTCCTGCAGCTACATTGCCTTTTGGTGCATTGAATGCATCTGCTGTAATATCTATATTCTTAAAATTTGGTCTCATAATCCGATATTATTTTAAAAGTTTGGCGTTAAATGCCTGAAGTGTCTCAAGCACGTTACTACGTACGTGGATAAAGTTTGTGATTCCCTTTGCTTGTAGTTCTTCCATGCATGCAGGAGCACCTGCCACTACAAATTCAGCACGACCGGAAAGAAGCTCGTATGCCTCAGGAGCAAATGCTGCATATTCATCGTCTGAAGAGCAAAGAACAACAACG
>JBJECS010000022.1:0-5004 GCA_051871335.1 Muribaculaceae bacterium
CTCACCTTTTCCGGGATAGAGTCATTATGTCGTTCACGATACATATCTATAGTATTCTGAGCAAGTTTCACGCCTTGTATCCAAGCGTCCTCACCGGGTGTAGCCTCGGGATTTACTGAATACATATTTCTGCCCGAGGGAACCGAGTTTGGATTTGCCAACGCATCACCACCTGGAGACGGTGCTGTATATCCTCCATTCAGAGCATTTAATATTGCGTCCATCTCTCGCCGCGGGCTCTCACGCAGAGCCTGTTCATATTCAGCCTTAGCAGAATCTTTCAGGCTGCGGCTCATAGTAGTTATTTCTTTTTCTGTATATTTTTCTCCAAGAGTGTAAAGTTTTCCAGTCACACGTTCAGTTGCGAGTTCTTCTGCATAGGCGTCAATACGGCTGATGTCTTTTTCGCTATATGGCAAAGACAGTGTGCTGTCAAGGCGGAGCTCTCTGTGAATACCCATTTTAACAGTCAGCCTCTTAACATTGAGCGAATTTGCATCAGTAGGATTATCATTATATGCTCTGATTGCATCTACAAGACTCTTGTATGTCTTGCTAACATTGCTCTCTATAAATGGAGGTGTGAGATGTGAAATAAGTGTTGCGTAAGAGCGGCGCTTTGCAATAATCCCCTCGCCCACGTCTCCGATTGAATAAATGTATAAGTGAGGGATGTCGCATACAAGTCTGTCAGCCCAGTCGCTATTGCACAAAGCCACTTGTTTTCGTGGTGTAAACTCCAAACTACCATGAGTGCCGAAATGAATGATAGCATCCGCGCGGAAGTCGTATCGTGCCCAAAGATATTCAGCGACGTATGCATGAGGCGGCGCAGCGTCTGTACCATGAACTATCGCAAAGTCGTCATCACCGGTACCTGCGGCAAGTTGTGGCATAAGTACTACGTTTCCCAAATCAATGTGAGGCAGTGCGAGCCTGCCATCGTCAGAAGATATATAGCTCCCGGGGAATGTGCCGTCAAGTGCATCAATTTCAGCCACTTTCTCAGGACTAAGGGCTTTTCTGCACCACTGTGCATAGTCGTCAGCAGTAATAAGAAGTGGATTTCCATTCTTCAGAAAGTCTGCCTTTGCGCCTTGTGCATACTCATTGTACACAGCACCCTGACACTGTATTTTCTCTGTCAATTCAGCGACTGTTGTCGGCATATTAGTAACCTTATATCCGGCAGTCTTAAGCGTATTCAGCAAGTTGAAAAGCGATGGAGCCACTTCCAGCCCGGCGGCAGTGAGTGCAGTGTGTCCCGGACCCTTGTAATAATAAATCACAATTTTCTTCTCGCTGTTAGGAATAGATTTCAACGCTACATGCCTGTTAACAGTGTTTACAAATTCAGTCAGCCTACCGGGGATTGCAGTCAGCTTTTCTAATCCGTCGTCGTCACGATAATGCCCGAATAGAGCAAAAGGGCGGATTGCCCCGTCTATTTCCGGCATGACTACGCTCTGCGACATAAATCCGCCGTTCATACCCATTTTGTCACTTTCCCAATCAGTCACGAGGCTATTTACGTTGAGTGGAGAGAAAAGAGGGATATTCGTCTTTTTTAAATATTCCACAATATAGTCGCCCAATCTTCCATGTGCCATATTTATGATAGCGGATGGAGATATAGAATCCACAATTCCGTTCATCACGATAGCTTTTAAGTCTCTCACGGGATACACCACGCTTCCAGTCTGCTCCAGACTGTCAATAAGCGATGTGGGGTCTCCCATCATTCCGGTGACAATAATAGCCGGTGCAGAAGCCTTCTGCAGCCCATTATCAGCAAGAAAACGGCGGTAATCGGCAAGATTGGAAAATTCAAGTTCTTCATCATCCGGCTTTTGTGGGTCGATATGGTAAAAGAGTCCGTATTCTCTCATTTTCGGAGCTTGAGGCTCGATAGTGCCATAAGTTTTACCATCAATGTTTCGGCGGATGAAATGTAGCATATTGCGATAGTTTGCGCGCCCTGCAGCAGAAAGATATCTGCGGATAGTCTTGGCAGAAACAGAATCAACAGAAACGATATCGTTCTCCGGATTTGTAGCCATAATGGTCATTATTGGTGTACCATTCTCTGCAGCAGACTTTATGATAGCTCGCTGTTCTTCCGTGATGCGAAGTCCCATACCGTTTATCATCACAATGTCGTAGTCTGTGATGTTGTCAAGTTCATCAGGGTCGAGCATTGAAAGGGTTGTGTGGCAGTCAGTGTTAGCCTTTGCAATCTGCCCCAATGTGATGCTCTGATAATTAATGAAAGCGATTTTAGTGGCGGAAAAGCATCTGTTCCACACGAAGTATGCCACAACAGCGAGGAACAAAATGATGATTGCCAACAATATTCTGCGTAATTTCATATCATTAAAACATTAAAAAAGAGTGTCTAAATCAAGCGACAAGCCGACATTAAACGTAGTGCCGGTAGTATAAGGCGAATTGTAGTAGTAATACCCGGGAGTGTAACCAAAAAGGTTGTCAATGGCAACGTTTAGCTTTATACCATTCCAAACACGCTGGCTGATGTTAAGATTCCACATCGTATATCCGGGATAAGTCTGCTTAACCGTTTCCTCGTATGAAATGATGTCTGTATATTCATCGGCAGTCATTTTAGAAAGGTATCTGCCGGTAAGCGTCACGCTAATCCCGTATTTTTTCCAGTCTTTATCGTAGCCTAATCTGATAGTGGCTGTATGTGGTCGAGTGGAAGCGAGTTCCGGCTCACCTTTCTTGATATGCTCGTGAGTATATGAGTAAGAGGCTTTCCAAGACACTCCACAACGATATTTTCCTGAGATATTAGCATCAACCGAGAATATATTCAAGCGAGACATATTTGTATATACCTGACCTGCGAGTGCCTTGTCCCAGGCTGTGGTAATGCGGTCATTTACAATATTGTAAAAGCCGGTAAGAGTAAAGTTATGACGTCCTTTCCGATATTCACCGGATAGCGAGAAATTGTGGCTTTTTTCCGGCCGCAAGTCAGGATTTCCGTAAATCATGAAGATATTACCCATGTAGAAGTTCATATACATTTCTTTCAGTGTAGGAGAGCGGAAACCGGCGGCGTATGAACCTCTAATGTTAATGTCGCTGAGCTTATACATTACTGATAGCTTAGGAGAAAGCTGCGAGAGGTCTGACCTGGAAAAATAGTCGTAACGCATGCCTGCCACTACATTAAGTTTCGGGGTCAGATTCCAGTCAAACTGGGCAAAAATATCGCTTGAAGTCTGCGTATAGTCACCATTGTCCTTAAATTGATAAGACATCAGATAATCGTTCATGCAGTCTGTGCCAATAGTAAGAATATTCTTGACAGCGAATGTATGATTATACAGCAGCTTGAAAATATTTTGCGTATTTCTGTAGTCGCGTATATTGCGTCTGTTGAATACATAGAAATCGCTCTTGTCATACTGGTCGTAACTGTAAGACGCCTCAAAGTCATTACGCTCATCAAGTTTAAAATTCGCTTTCACACCGCCATTGAAACTATAATACCTGTCTCTCTGCGATGCAGAAGACTCACGTTCTCGGAAGAAAAAACCGGCACGCGCTGTAATGCTAAATCGGTCTGAAAAGGTCAATACAAGACGTTCCTTCACGTTTTTTGTATTATTACCGAAAACAGAAGAATAGTCGCCGTCATTGTCTAAGTTTATCGCGTCAATTGAAGTAAACTGGACGTTTGTGGTAGAGTTTACAATACCCTGGTTGAAACCAATGGTACCACCATACCGCCACTGGTTGTAAGAGCCATATCTGGCGTTCAAATTCACATACCATGGCTTTAGTGACTGCTTACTAATGATATTTACCACACCGCCCACAGCATTTGAGCCATATAACGACGATGCAGCACCCTTAACAATTTCTATTCGCTCTACATTGTCCATATTCAGTCGGTCGTAGTCCACATTATTAAGCGTCTCGCCGGCAAGTCGCTCGCCATCAACAAGGAAAAGCACCGCATTGCCACCAAATCCAGACATGTTTATTGATTTCTGCTGGTTCATGGAGTATGAAAACTCAATTCCCGGGATTTCAGCCTCCAGCACGCTACCTATATTGTTTGCATCAAGGCGTTTTATATCATTTTCAGCGATTACCCGAGTCACAACCGGCACGTCTTTGAGTAGTTTAGGTGTGCGTGTGCCGGTCACAACCACCTGTTCCAGCATTACGGCATCTTCCTCAAGGCTGAAGTTGAGTTCCACCTCACTGCCGCTGCCCGGTGTTGCCTCCTGAGCTACATACCCGATATATGATGCACGGAGAGTATGTGACTTGCTGCCGGAAAGACGTACCTCATAGTTTCCATTTATGTCTGTCACAGTGCCTTTGCCAGGTATACCGGCTACGGAAATAGTAGCTCCAACAAGAGGATTTCTCTCCGTGTCACACACAGTTCCTCTTACTACGATTTCCCCTGCCGTCGCGCTTAATGAGAAAAATAATATAGTATATGTGAGAAATCTTGTCATTGCTTGATAGGATAAATATAATTAATAGTCATGTAGCCTTTTATTGCTGCATCATTCATAAAGTTAACTAATTGCAGAGCCGCGTATGTGCCGTCAGTAAGCCTTAATACATACACTTTGCCAGACAACGTATAGCTCGGAGGCATGGAGGAAGTATCTACATACAGCCACTGAGAAAGGCAGGCATTGTAATAGTCTGGTGCATATAGGATATTTCCCTGCATCATACCAGACATGTCCACTGTGATTTTGTTTTCAGTCCATATATCCGCAACAAAGTCAGACTCCGGTATCAGTGTTGGAACCGGAGTTTTCTCCAGTTCTGTGCAATCAGTCTCCGCAACATTTCCCCCATTAGTCTTAGTATCATATCGATGAATGGCAAAATCCCAAGCCTGAGGACAATCATCAGCGTAATACGTGTCAGTCACAATGTGGCTTTTGAAATCGATATAATGCCACTGCGTGTAGTCGCTCGCATCAATATAAATAGTTCCGGTAC
>JBJECS010000023.1:0-4987 GCA_051871335.1 Muribaculaceae bacterium
AAGCACTGTGCTATCTCGCACTTTTTGGACTGCTGATGTGGATGTTTTGGAAAAAAGGCGCACAACGTCGTCCGGGACTCATCTTCGGCGTTTTTCTCACCATCCTTTTCACCGCACGCTTCCTGATTGAATTTGTAAAAAATCCTCAAGAGGAATTTGAGCGCGACATGCTCCTGAACATGGGGCAACTCCTCAGCATCCCGTTCATCATCCTCGGCATCGGACTCATAATCTATGCAATGAAACATAAAGCATTAGATAGTCAAGAGCATGTTTCATGACATTCGTTTTTAAAACAAACAAGTTCCAAAAAATCCGGCGGAGGGTGCCTATTCCTCCGCCGGCTGATTCAAATTATTACAATTATAAGAGACACCCTCACGGGCTTTTCTCATAAAACAGTCAAACCATTTTGGTTTATTATTATTTCTAACACATTCATACCCTCACGGGCATGATTTTCTCATGAAGAAACTGAAAAACTATGAATAATACTGGTACGATAAAAAGCAGTGATATTGTACCTATCAACATTCCTCCCACAACGCCTACGCCTACACTCATATTGCCGTTTGCTCCGGCTCCGTGTGCAAACATAAGTGGGAGCATGCCGATTATCATTGTGAGCGATGTCATCAGAATAGGGCGAAGTCTCACTTTAGCTGCGAATATTGCAGAAAATGTTATGGAATATCCCATTCTTCGCTTGCTTACTGCATATTCCGTCACTAATATTGATGTCTTTGCCAGCAAACCTATAAGCATAATAAGACCGGTCTGCATATATATGTTGTTTTCAAGTCCCCACATACGCGCAAACCAGAAACTTCCCGCCAATCCGAATGGCACTGACAGAATTACAGCCATCGGAATAAACAGACTCTCATACAGGCAGCAAAGTATCAGGTAAATGAAAACCACGCAAAGCGCAAATACTAAAGCCGTATTGTTTCCGGTCTCCGCCTCTTCCCTTGACATACCTCCAAACTCAAATCCATATCCATCAGGCAATGTCGTATTTGCCACCTCTTTCACCGCATTTATCGCTTGTCCGGAGCTATATCCGTCGCTTGGTGTACCATAGACGGTGATTGCTGAGAAAAGATTAAATCGCGACAGGCTTTCGCTGCCATACACTTGCGATAGTTTCACATATTCAGAAAGCGGAGACATCTTTCCCTCGCTATTTCTCACATACATATTGCCGAGCGAATGGGTATCAAGACGGTATTCCGGAGATGCCTGAACCATGACGCGGTAGAGTTTCGTAAACTTGTTAAGATTTGAGGAATAAGAACCGCCAACATAGCCAGACAGTGCAGAGAGCACATCGCTGGGCGACACCCCATTGCGCTTACATATTGCGGCATCTACCTCAACCATATATTGCGGATATTTAGTGTCGAAAGTAGTATACGCGCGGGAGATTTCAGGGCGGCTGTTAAGAGCATTGATAAATGATTGTGTCACTGCCAACAGTTCATCTACGGTTCTCCCACTTCGGTCTTGCACATACAGTTCAAATCCATTGCTGTTTCCGTATCCGGAAATCATTGGCTGCATGGATAGCCTTATTTGGGCAGACTTTACGGCATCTGTGCGGCGGTAAATCTCACTTATCACTGCATTTATATCGTCATTCTTTCCCGTGCGCTCTCCCCACGGCTTAAGCCGCAGAGTGAAAGAGCCCCCGGATGCGAGCTGATTGTGGCGAGCATCTTTGCCTACGATTTTAGAATAAATGCGAATCTGCGGAATATCACGGAACGCATTTTCAATTTCGTTCATCGCCTTCTCCGTCTGTGCAAGGTTACTGCCCGGAGCCGTCTGCACGTTTATAGTGATAGTACCCATATCCTCCTGCGGCACAAGTCCCGTCTTGGTAGTGTTCATAAGCCACCACAAGACACATACCGCTAAAATCACTGAAAAAATTGACATATAGCGATGACGAAAGAAAAATCCCAGCGAATTGCCGTATCGTTTTACCAAATGGCGGAATGAATTATTAAACGCATAGTGGAAGCGGTCTGAGAAAGTGCTGCTGCCGGTTCTTGGGTTCAGTATGAGCGCTGACAGCGCAGGACTCAGCGTCATTGCATTTAATAGCGAAATGCCAACTGCTGCTGCCATAGTCAGTCCAAATTGAGTGTAAAACACTCCCGTAGTGCCGCCCATAAAACATACGGGAATAAACACTGCCATGAATACGATTGTCGTAGTGACAAGTGCCGCTGTAAGACCGCCCATTGCATCTACCGTGGCACGGTAAGACGATGTATAGCCCTCATCGAATTTTGCCTGAACAGCCTCAACCACCACTATCGCATCATCCACCACAGTACCGATTACAAGCACCAGAGCAAACAGTGTGAGCAGATTAAGGCTGAAGTTTATGGCATATAGAAACGCAAACGTTCCCATAAGAGACACGATTATGGCAAGCGACGGTATAAGTGTTGCCTTCAGGTCGTGAAGGAAAAAATACACAACCAACACTACCAGAATAATGGCAATGACAAGCGTTTCAACCACATTTTCTATAGAAGCGTCAAGGAAGTCCTTCACACTCATTATGTTGTCCAACACCACGCCTCCCGGCAGGTCTTGTCGCAGCTCATCCATCGTCCTGTCTATCTCTTTTATGATTTCATTCGCATTAGAGCCTGAAGTCTGCGCAATCATGCAGTTTGCGCCCGGATGTCCGCTCGTCTGACTGATTAAGGAATAGTTTTCCGCACCAAGCTCTATTGTTGCCACATCTCTCAGTCTCAGTACTTCACCATCTGGCGTGGATTTTATCACCATATTGCCATAATCTTCCTCATCTTCATATCTTCCGCGATATTTCAATACATAGCAAAACGTATTTTGCGACTCTGCACCGAGCGTGCCGGTAGGTGACTCCACATTTTGCTCGCCGAGTACAGCAGAAATATCTGCGGGCACAAGTCCATATTGCGACATTTTCATCGGATTAAGCCAAATGCGCATAGAGTAACTTGCACCCCAAATGTTTACTTCGCCCACACCGGCGATGCGAGACATCTGAGGCTCAATGTTTATCTTCATATAGTTTGTGAGGAAATTTGAGTCATATTTATCCTCAGGAGAATATAATGTAATGGATTTGAGTGTGCTATTCTGCCTTTTGCGTACCGTGATGCCGGATTTGATAACCTCCGCAGGGAGCAGCCCCTGAGCGGAAGAAACTCTGTTTTGCACATTTACCACAGACATATCCGGGTCCGTACCTTGCTTGAAATACACACTGACTGAAGCAGAACCTGTATTAGTAGCTGTAGAGGTCATATACATCATATTCTCCACCCCGTTTATCTGCTCCTCAAGTGGTGTAATGACGCTTTTCATTACCGTCTCAGCATTCGCCCCGGTATATGTGGCAGACACCTTTACCGTTGGAGGCGCAATATCCGGGAACTGCTCCAGTGGCAACTGGCTCAGCCCCAATATTCCCAGCAATACTATCACCACGGATATGACGCACGATAGAATGGGTCGGTCTATGAATGTCTTTACTGTCATAATTTTCTCGCTGCAAAATTCGCCATTTATTCGCACCATTATTCATATTTTCAACTATTTGGCGGTAAAAACACGTTTTTTGTCAGCAAAATTCTGCGCACAGTGATAAATAATTTTGTATTTTTGCATGCGAAATGAAACAAATATCGCTATATATCGACCTGGCATTTTGCCTTGTGATACTCCCACTGCTAATTTACCTTTTCCCGGTAGAGCGATGGTGGGGAGAGCATCCATTGTATTTCGGACTATTTGTGGCATGGTTATATGTGTCTTATTTCCTATACAAATACCATATAATTCCATCCCTGTTTCACAGAGGCAGAAGGCGCATCTTGGGTATCGCTTCGCTAATTTTTTCTCTCGCCGTGACATTTTCTTTCTCAGCTCATCAAATCTCGTCTCCATATTATAAGCTGCGACAGCAATACGGCATTTCCGAAAAGCATCGCTGGGGAGCAAGGCAAAATCAGCAGGCTGTGTGGCTACACTTTATCATTGTGGCAACTTTCTGCGTAGCAGAGGGAATGTTGACTGAAGTTTTCCGTCTGAGAATGGCAAAGGGAAAAATTGAATATGAGAGAAACAAGGCTGAACTTGCCCTTTTTAAGGCTCAGATTGACCCTCACTTCCTATTCAACACACTGAACACAATCTACGGACTGCTTATCACTACGTCTGACAAAGCGGAGATGGCGATGGAGAGATTTATAACACTCACAAAATACGTCTATATAAACGCTAAAAAAGACACTATTCCACTTGAAGAGGAATTAGACTATATAAGCCAGTATATCGAACTGCAGAAACTCCGAACTGCTGAAAACTGCACCGTCACCTTCTCCTTCGACATCGACGACGGCTCTTTTCCCATTCCTCCTATGCTACTCATCACATTTGTGGAAAACGCTTTTAAGCATGGAATATTATCCACCGAAAAGTGCTTTATTCGTATTTCTGCCGTTGCGCATAACAATCATCTGACTTTCACCACACTTAATTCTTGCACCACAAATAGGCACAGCAACAGTACTGGCACTGGAATAGAAAACTGCAAGCGAAGACTCGAAATACTTTACCCTGATGCTTACAGCCTGAAATATGGAGAAAATAACGACGACACATATTCCGTAACTCTAAAACTTAAATTATGAACTGCATAGCCATCGACGATGAACCCATAGCTCTTGCCATAATCTCAAAATTTTGTGAACACCATGGTGACATCACCCTCGTCACATTTACCTCTCCCATTCTCGCTATGGAGCATATAAACCGGCAAATGCCTGATATAGTGTTCCTTGACGTTGAGCTGAACGGCACTCTCGGATTAGACCTGGCAAGAAAATTGCCTTCAACGTGCGGCTTAATATTCACCACAGCCTATGCGCAATATGCCATTGACGGATTTGAGCTTAACGCAATAGACTTTCTGCACAAA
>JBJECS010000024.1:0-4942 GCA_051871335.1 Muribaculaceae bacterium
GGAATGTGACTTCATCAAGGGTCTGCCGCCCGCCATCGCCATTGAGCAGAAAACCATAAACCGCAATCCACGAAGCACGGTGGGAACTACGACGGAAATATACGACTATCTTCGTCTGCTATACGCGAGAGTTTCTACCGCAAGAAGCTATATTACGGGAGAACCTATGGTGAAATATAGTGACGATAAAATCGTGGACCTTATATTGGAAAAATACGATGGTAAGCGTGTATATCTTCTTGCACCGCTCGTGAAAAATCGCAAAGGACACTATAAGGAACTATTTGAGTCGCTCACTCGCAAAGGTTTTCTGCAAGTGCGTGTAGACGGAGAAATACGCGAAATTACGCTCGGAATGAAGGTGGACAGGTATAAAAACCACTCAATAGAACTGATTATCGACAAGCTTAGAATATCTGCGGAAGACCGTGAGAGGCTGTATGAATCTGTCACCAAGACTTTGAAGCAAGGCGAAAAGCAGATGATAGTTTACGATGTAGATGACGACAAAATAGGACACTTCAGCCAGCTGCTCATAGACCCTATTTCCGGGCTTTCTTATCCAGAGCCATCGCCACATACATTCTCATTCAATTCCCCACAGGGAGCATGTCCCCACTGTAAGGGGCTGGGCATTATCAATATCGTGGACCGTAAAAAAATCATTCCTGACGATACAATGTCCATAAAACAGGGAGGAATCCTTCCCCTTGGAAAGTATAAGAGCAGCATGATTTTCATGCAAATATCAGCAATATGTGAGAAGTATGGCAAGACGCTGGAAACACCTATCCGCGACCTTCCGGAGGAATGTATGGACGACATACTTAACGGGACAGACGAGAGGCTTAATATTAAGTCTGAAACGCAAGCGATGTCAAACTATTTTGTATCCTATGAGGGACTCGTTAAATACATTGAGCTCCAGCAAGATGATGATGCGGACTCTGCCGCGAAAAAATGGAGCGGGCAGTTTTTCTCTCGCGCCACCTGTCCTGAATGCGGAGGGGGAAGGCTGAAAAAGGAGGCACTCCACTTCTTTATCGGCGATAAAAACATAGCAGACCTCACGCGAATGGATATTACGCAGCTTCACGACTGGATAACGCATGCAGACAAATACCTTAGTCCGTCGCAAAATGTCATTGCAGCAGAAATCATTAAGGAAATAGCAGGCAGGCTGCAATTCCTTGTAGATGTGGGGCTTAACTATATATCAATAGGACGCGCCTCTGCCACACTTTCAGGTGGAGAAAGCCAGCGTATCAGGCTTGCGACCCAGCTGGGCAGCGAGCTTGTTAATGTGCTATATATTCTTGATGAGCCATCAATAGGTCTGCATCAGCGTGACAATCAGAGGCTAATAAATTCTCTCAAAAATTTGCGAGATGCTTCAAACTCCATTATCGTGGTGGAACACGACAAAGATATCATGCTTCAGGCAGACTATATCGTGGATATAGGTCCTAAAGGGGGAAGATATGGCGGAAATGTAGTGTTTCAAGGCAGTCCGCAAGAAATGCTCGAGACAAACACTCTCACTGCACAATACCTAAACGGACAGCGAAAAATAGATGTTCCTTCGATGCGACGTAAGGGAAACGGACTTACACTTGACCTCTATGGATGTAAAGGTAATAATCTGAAAAACATAGATTTACACTTGCCACTTGGTACGTTTACTTGTATATGTGGTGTATCGGGGAGCGGAAAATCCACCCTCGTAAATTCTACATTGCAGCCAATTCTCAGCCAGCATTTCTATCGCTCATCTCAGCAGCCGCTGCCTTACGAGCGCATAGAAGGCATTGATAACATTGACAAAGTGATAACAGTAGACCAGGCTCCCCTGGGACGCTCTCCACGCAGTAATCCAGCCACTTATACGGGTGTTTTCGCAGATATCAGAAAGCTGTTTGTGGAACTTCCGGAGGCAAAAATACGCGGATACAAGCCCGGGCGTTTTTCATTTAACATGGCGGGGGGACGGTGTGAGGCTTGCAATGGCAATGGATATAAAACGATTGAAATGAACTTTTTGCCCGATGTACTTGTTACATGTGAGGTGTGTGGTGGAAGGCGTTATAATCGTGAGACCCTTGAGGTGAGATATAAGGGGAAATCCATTTCCGATGTTCTTGATATGACAATAAATCAGGCAGTGGAATTTTTTGCAGCACAGCCCGTAATACTGCGTAAAATAAAGGTTCTTCAAGAGATTGGGCTTGGATATATAAAGCTTGGACAGCCGTCATCAACACTTTCCGGCGGGGAAAATCAGCGAGTGAAGCTTGCGACAGAACTGGCGAGAAAAGATACGGGAAAGACGCTTTTTATCCTTGATGAACCGACGACAGGACTGCATTTTGAGGATATCAAGACACTGCTTTCCGTGCTTAACAAATTAGTGGAGAAAGGCAACACTGTCCTTGTGATAGAGCATAACCTTGACGTGGTGAAATGCGCTGATTATGTGATAGATATGGGTCCTGACGGAGGGCTCGGAGGCGGTAGAATCATCACTCAAGGGACACCGGAGGAGGTGGCGGGAGAAAATTCTCCTACTTCAGCTTTTTTGCGTGATGAATTAAAATGATTTGTGTGATAAATAACTTGTGAGATAAATAAAATGTGTGATGAATTAAAGTGAAATATATCGCTATATGAATGATTATCAAGAACTTAGAATTAATGTAAATCCTTGTTCAGACATTGTGACGGATGTGCTTGCTGCAATGCTTGCAGATGTTGGATGTGAGAGCTTTGTGCCTGATGAACAGGGACTTACAGCCTATATAAAGTGTGAATTGTATGACGCTGAAGCAGTTCAGCAGGTGATTGACACCTTCCCAATTAAGAGTCTAAAATTTGACCTTTCAGCTACGTTTATAGAGGGACGAGATTGGAATAGTGAGTGGGAGAAGAACTATTTTCAGCCTATAATCATAGATGATAAGTGCGTGATACACAGCTCGTTTCATACTGATTTTCCAAAGTGTGAATATGATATTGTGATAGACCCGAAAATGGCATTCGGAACCGGGCATCATGCTACAACTTCGCAGATAATCAAGCAGTTGTTGAGCAAAGAGCTGAATGGTCTTAGAGTCATGGATATGGGCACAGGAACCGGAATTCTTGCCGTTCTGGCGGCAATGCGCGGCGCTGTGGTGGATGCAGTGGAGATTGACGAGATGGCATACCTGAATGCAGTGGAAAATGTCAAAATTAATCACCACCCGGAGATAAACGTGATGCTAGGAGATGCGACACGACTTCCGGAGGAGCCTGTATATGACATCCTGCTCGCAAACATTAACCGCAACATAATAATGGGAGACATCGACAAATATGCCGCGGCGGTGATGAGCGGAGGAAAAATTATCCTCAGCGGATTTTATCATGAGGATATACAGATGCTTGAGGAGGAGGCGGCAAAATATGGTCTGAGGAGAATTGGTGACACACAAATCAATAATTGGGCATGTCTTATACTGCAAAAAGAATGAATATGAAGAAGATAATATTGCTAATTGCGCTCATTTGCGGTGCATTCACAACGTTTGCGGAGGAAAATGCCGAGCAGTCACATTTTACATGGGGCATAGACCTGGGTAGCTCGATAGATATGAGGGGCGAGGAGATGACAAACATAAACCTTGACGCATTTTTCGGGTATAAAAACGATTACTTCAAGGTGCTTGGTATAGGTGCGGAGCTTGACATTATGACAGGGAACAGCAGTCGCAGCATACCGGTGTATGCCATAATGCGGACATCTTTTCTGCCGGGGCAACATCAGCTATTCGGAGATTTTAGGGCAGGAATTTCGATGAACGACGTGTATGACTTCAAGTCGCAGACAGGGGCGTATGCATCAGCGGGGCTTGGTATTACACTTGCCAAAGGGTCGACGTTCCGCTCTCATCTGATAGTGGGATACACATATATCGGTCGGTCTGATTTTGACCTTGCAGATGAGGTATACCATTGTCCAGACCTGCATTTTGCGACCTTGCGCCTTGGAATTTCATTTTGATATTAGTAAATATGATTATCCCGAATAATTCCCAAAACAGTTGTGCGGACGTGATACATCACGTCCCTACGATAAGCCGATGGAAATCAGGAAGATACGAGTCGGACGTGATACATCACGTCCCTACGATAAGGGGGTGGAAATCAGGAAGATACGAGGCGGACGTGATACATCACGTCCCTACGATAAGGCGGTGGAAATCAGGGAGATACGAGGCGGACGTGATACATCACGTCCCTACGATAAGCCGATGGAAATCAGGAAGATACGAGGCGGACGTGATACATCACGTCCCTACGATAACGGGGTGTGAATTAAGGGGATAGTGAGTATTGTTAATTAATAAACATATTGAAAATGAAAAGATTAGCAACTGTTGTTATTGCACTTATTTTTGTTTTGCCGGCTATAGCATGCACATCGGCGATAGTATCCGGCAGGGCGACATCAAGTGGGAGACCAATCCTGTGGAAACATAGAGATACAGGGGCGGAGCAGAATTTTGTGGCAAAAATAGAGGCAAAAGACGGCAATCATGGTTTCGTAGCCCTGTTTAATGACGGCGACTCGCTACTGTCTGAGGCATGGATGGGCATGAATGATGCCGGTTTTGCCATTATGAATACCGCTTCATACAATCTTATGCCTGATACAGCACAAATTAAAGACCGCGAAGGAATATTGATGAAACTTGCATTGCAACAGTGTGCCACACTTGAAGATTTTGAGCGCCTATTGAACAATCTGCCCAAGCCGATGGGTGTGCAGGCAAACTTCGGCGTACTTGATGCGAAAGGGCGAGGTGCGTATTACGAGACAGACGACAATACATTCACACGATACCTTGTAGAAGACACCCCAGGCGGCTATATTATCCGCACAAATTATTCGTATTCAGGAGAG
>JBJECS010000025.1:0-4940 GCA_051871335.1 Muribaculaceae bacterium
AATTGAGTTCTTCAAAAGAATTTACTAATTTTGCACTTGCCACTTGACTCTACATGTTTTATGTAAATAGTATATTATTTCAGAAAAAAATAGTAACTTTGCATTATGGAAACCATTGTAAACAGATTTGATAATACTGATATTATCTCGGCGGTTAAGGCTATTAAAACAGCCATACTATCAAGCCGCTATAATGCTGCTCGATTAGCAAATCGTGAGCAGCTAACTCTTTATTTCAATATCGGTGAGTTTATATCCAGAAGAAGTCGTACAGCGCAGTGGGGCGCAAGTGCAATTACATCCATTTCAAAAATGCTACAACAAGAATTGCCAGGATTAAGAGGCTTCTCAGAATCAGGGATAAAACGTATGAGAACATTTTATGAGGGCTGGTCAAAATATATATCAAAACGTCCAAAACCATCAGACGCTTTTAATTGTGTTATCGAGTCTATAGCTGTCTTAAATCGTCCAATGGCATTGGACGATTTTACCGAGCAAGAAATGGAGTGGTTTTTAAGCATTGGATTTTCGCATCACTATGACATACTGATAAAGACCCACTCTTTACAAGAACGTCTATACTATATTCGTCGTTGTGCAACAGAATTTTGGTCTGTTGAAAAATTGCGTTATATGATGAAATCTGCTCCATATTCTTCGGAATTGTCAAGTAATACATTTGAGTCGACAATTAGAGATGCAGATTTGCGAGCAAGTGCTTTACGAGCATTTAAGGATGAATATTTATTAGATTTTATCAATGTTGAAGACCCGGATATTTTTGATGAGCGTATATTGGAGAGCCAAATCGTTCATAACATAAAGAACTTTATAATGGCATTCGGTAATGATTTTGCATTTATGGGCAACCAGTATCGGGTCATAGTCAGCGGGAAGGAATATTTCATTGACTTACTATTTTATCATCGCAGATTGCGATGCTTGGTAGCAATAGAACTAAAGAAGAATGAATTTAAAGCAGAATATGCCGGCAAGCTTAATCTGTATTTATCGGCACTGGATGAATATGTTAAAAATCCTGATGAAAATCCTTCAATTGGGATTATACTGTGTCGTGACAAGGACGAAAAAACGGTACAATTTGCTTTCAGAGGAGTAACAACCCCTATGGGAGTTGCTAAATATAAAACGGCAGATGAGCTTCCACCTGAAATCAGGTCTGCTCTTCCAAGTGCAGATGATTTAAAAAAATTACTTTAATCGCATTCTCCTTTTTACTAAAAAATTGCTATATTTGCACAAAAAAGAGAATGTATGAGACGAGTTTTATCCTGTATAGTATATTTTGCGATAGCTCTGGCGGTTTTATCAGCCGGGAGAGGAAAATTTAATGTTGGTGGAGAAGTTTTTGCGCGGAAAGTGCTGAAGGGGACTGATGGAAAGACGGGAACTGAGGGGACGCAGGGAACTGAGGGGACGCAGCCATACCTGTACCTTGTGCAATTTTCAGAAGAGATGACACAGGAGATGCTTGAGGAGATGCAGGTGACAATATTACACCAGCGAGATGATATTGCGCTAATCACAGTGCCACAGGATTTTGCGGATGAGTTTTTCTTTTCTCGTGCGGTGAAGACAGTGGAGGTGAGCAGTCCGAGATTTTGCAATATGGATTGCGCGGGGGAATTTACGGGACTTACTCGTATCCGGGAGCAAGAAGAATTGTCGAAGCCATATACGGGAGCCGGCCTAGTAGCTGGCTTTTCAGATACGGGATTTGACCCTAATCACTTGAATTTTTTAGATGAAGATGGCAAAAGCAGGGTTGTTAAACTTGCTGATTTTCAATGGAATCCATATACGGTAACATATGCGGATACACCGGAGGCTGTCTCTGCATGGAAGACAGACCATCCGCTGGAGTATCATGCGACGCATGTGGCGGGAATTTTTGCGGGGCGGTATGCAGGGCTGCCATATAGTGGGGTAGCGAGTGAGGCTACGATAGTTGGCTGCACGAGCAATCTTTATGACCCGGAGATACTGATGGGAGTGGAAACGGTGGTGGAATATGCCAAATCGAAAGGAATGCCTGCAGTGATAAACATGTCGCTTGGCAGTAATACGGGACCACATGATGGTTCCACGCTATTCAGCCAATACCTTGACAAAATAGCAGAGAAAGACGCAATTATCTGTCTGTCAGCCGGTAATGAGGCGACACTAAGAACGTATTACAGGAAAATCTTTGCTGATGAAAATGACTTTTTCGGCACAGTTCTGAATGATTCGTATTATTGGAACGGGTTCAGGATGGAAGGTGTGCTTGACGTTTGGAGTCAAGATGGATAGCAGCCGGAGTTTGAGGTGGTTGTGATAGATGATGCGACAAAAAGCATAAAAGCGTCATATCCTATTGATAATGAGGAAGTTCATATATACTCCTCAGAAATTTCAGAAGAAGGATTTGCTGTGGAGTTTAACAAATATTTTTCCGGCGAAATAATTGTGTGTCAAGGAGTTTCGCCTCAGAATGGGAGATACAACGTGTGTATGTATTTTGTCTACGAGGCGCGAAATAAGGAGACAGAGACTCAATGGGCGGAATATTGGATTGGAGTGAGGGCAAAAGGCAAGGCGGGCGATACGGTGGATGTATATTGCACGTCAAACACGATGATGACGAAAAATGGAGTAGCCGGATTTGTCACCGGAGAGGACTCACGTTCAATCAGCGATTTGTGTACCGGGCACAACGTGATTTCAGTGGGAGCATTTAACACCAGAGAGCGAGTTCCGTGTGTAGACGGGTCATCATCACTGCTGAAGGCGACGGTAGGTGATGTAGCATATTTTTCCAGTTATGGAACACTTGACGACGGGCGTCATTTGCCACTTGTGTCGGCTCCGGGAAATCCTGTAATATCTTCAATATCACGGCATTATCTGTCGAAATATCCAGAACTGAGCAAATATTGCAGTGCGGTGGCGATGCACGAGGGAGAAAATCACTACTGGTATGCGGCGAATGGCACATCTATGGCATCTCCGTTTGTAGCGGGGACGATAGCACTGTGGCTTGATGCCAATCCGGAACTAACATCGCCAGACGTAAAGCAAATACTTTCAGAGACTTGCAATGCTCCAAGCATGTCGCCAGATAGTCCTCAATGGGGCGAATATGGCATTATCAATCCATACGAGGGGCTTAAAAAGGCGATTGAAATGAGTGGAGTGTCAGACGTAAAGGAACAGCCGGAAATGGTGGTGAACAGGGTAGGTGACGAGATTGAAATTTCCTCAGTCACGTCAGCCGGTTTTGCCTATGCAGTTTATTCCGTAGATGGCAAGAAAATAATAACCGGTGCCTCAAAAGACTCTGCAACTGTCAATGTATCAAGCCTTAGCGCAGGAGTGTATATTCTCCGGATTTTGGCAAATGGCGGAAAGATGCAGGTGATAAAGTTTTGCAAATGAGGGCAGGAATTGTTAATGGATGTTTAAAATGTTAAATATTGTAATAATACTTGCATTTGGCATTTTTCAGGTTGTATCTTTGCAGAGAAATTTTGAAACTATAATTCAGGACATGATTATTAACAACTAAAAAAACTTAAGAGAATGAAAAATTTTTATCGAATTATGCTAAGTGCTATGCTGGTCACCACAGCACTTGTATCAAATGCATCAACCTTTATCGGAAATCGCACAGATTTTCGCGATGAGACCATTTATTTCGCAATGACGACTCGTTTTTACGACGGCGACCCGACCAACAATACGTATTGCTGGGACGGAGTGTTAAACGTAAACGACCCGGAATGGCGCGGAGACTTCCAGGGGCTAATAGACAAGCTGGACTATATAAAGGCTCTTGGCTTTACCGCCGTATGGATTTCGCCGATAGTAGAAAATGCTTCCGGTCTTGACTATCATGGTTACCATGCAATGGATTTTTCCAAGATAGACCACCGCTATGTGGGAAAATCATGCACAGCAGCGGATGCGGATGTGGCATTTCAAACGCTAATTGATGAAGTTCACAGACGAGGAATGAAAATAATACTCGACGTGGTGCTCCAACATACAGGAAACTTTGGAGAAAACCGTCTGTGCAAAATTACTACTGTCCGCTAAAATTTTTTATCTGCCTTCAAAAAAAATTAGCGGACAGTAATAGCTGAATTTAAAGATGCACTTGATTTTTGAACATAACTTGAATTATATTTGCATTTGAATTTATATGCTAAAAAACATATTTCAAAACTATTCGCTATATGGCGAAAAATTCGTAACTTTGCAATAAAACTATGTTTATGACAACGGATAACATTCAAATATTAGGCACAGATGAACACCGAATTTATTTTGGTGATGCAATAGAAGTCCTATCACTTGTTCCTGATGGTTCTGTAGATTTGATTTTTGCAGACCCCCCATATAACATAGGTAAGGTGTTTGCAGGACTAAAAGATAAGTGGGCTTCAGATGAAGATTATTTAGAATGGTGTTATAAATGGCTTCAGCTTTGCGTGAATAAGCTAAAACCGAATGGGGCATTTTATGTAATGACTTCTACGCAATTTATGCCCTATTTTGATTTATTCCTTAGAGACAAACTGACTATAATGTCTAGATTGGTATGGGCTTATGATAGTTCTGGAGTTCAAGCTAAAAAATATTTCGGTTCAATGTATGAGCCGATTCTATTCTGTGTAAAAGATAAAGATAACTACACTTTTAATGCTGATGATATTTTGGTAGAAGCTAAAACTGGTTCACAGCGCAAACTTATAGATTACAGAAAAACACCCCCTCAACCATATAATACAAAAAAAATTCCAGGGAATGTGTGGGATTTTGCTAGGGTTAGATATAGAATGGAAGAATATGAGAACCACCCGACACAAAAGCCTATAGCGTTATTGGAACGTATCATTAAGGCTAGTTCTAATGAAGGCGATGTGGTATTAGAC
>JBJECS010000026.1:0-25413 GCA_051871335.1 Muribaculaceae bacterium
CATTTCAGCACCGTCCAACATTCCCACCGATGCTCACTTCGTTTTCATGCCCATAGAGAGTGAAATGTTGCTTTGTCTTTCCAATCAATATCATAATTATAACAAGGTGCATTATATTCCCATTTGCAATTATTCCCTGTAGTTTCATTATCGCCACACTTTGAGACAACGCTTAAGTCCGGTATAGAATAAGATTGAGAAGTGCTTACGTTGATACCGAAGTTGACGTTCGCAGTAGGACCGGACGGTGACAATCCTGCATTACCACCAAAACTAAAGCCTGTAGAGGAACTGTACGTTGTTGAGCCTACGACTGTTTCTGGCGAGAAGTCTTGAAGAACTAAGCCATCGTGGCTTGTGATATAATTACTCCAACCACTCCCCGAAATAAGGCGGTTTTGAATATGAAGTCCATAGAGATACAGTCCTTGGTGATCATAAGTACCTGTACTCCAGTAGCCAAGCCATTTGTGAGAGTTGTTTGCCCATACTGTTTGGTCAAACAGATAATAGTCTATATCGTCGTGGTAACTATATGCTACATATACTCTTGTAGTGGTAGTAAAAACGGTTTGTCTGTCTTTAAGCGTTTCCCATATTTTGTCGGAACACTTGTCTTTCCACCATTCTTCCACTCCGTGAGTCCACGTGCTCGTGATGGATTGAGCATGAATGATATCGTCCATAGTTCCGCGGCTATTTGTAATAATCTGTTTTTTGCGAGATTCACGCCATTCATCCGGAATATTGTTTTCAGTCATCCAGTGTGCCAAGGGGTCTGCGATTAACCCTGCCAAGTATGGGGTAAGAGGTTGTTCTTCTTGTCCCTCTGTGACTCCTTCCGAGGAGTCTTCTACATCTGCGGTATTTCCGTCTTCATCTATAGAAGTTCCCTTTCTATATGCCTTGTATTCTGCTCCGTCCTCGTCAAAAATGTCATTCAGTTTATAGATGTCAAAGTGCTTGTTGAACGCATAGATGCCGTAAGCCTCATGGTCGTCGTGTTCTTCCATTGGGTCTACGATTTTATCTAATTCCATGCCTGTCTCCATTTTTTTGAAGTTTCTTGGAGTAGGACGGTCCATGATAATCATACCGCCATCATTGTAGAAGTTTTTAATTTTGGTGAGAGTGGCATCATCTGCAGCATCAATAAATTTGCTTGTGAGCAAGATAGCACACGCGGAATAGTCTTCACCGAAAGGACAGCGGCGGATAAGTGCTTGTGCCACGTCGCTCAAGCCATCTGTAGAAGGTACATAAAGGTTTACGATTGAAGTAACCTCCATTTGGTCTTCCGTGGGCACTTCCGGAATTTCATATCCGGGGTCATCGTTTTCATCGTCGATGATTTCCTTGTCATCGTCGCTGCAGGAACTCAGCATGCCTGTCAGTGAAAAGCTGAGTGCTATGCAAAATAGGCTCAAAAAATACTTTTTCATATTATATCTTTTATGAATTATTTTTTAGAGATAAAAAAAGAGGCGTAAACAATAGTTTTTAATCAATCTCTGTTCACGCCTCGCATTGAATTATTACCAGTTTATGGTTTTCTTGGCATACTTTCCGTCTGTGCCGATTTCAAAACCTAGCTGAATGTATTCTTTGTCTGCAAACACTTTTCTGATAGTAGCTTCGTCAAGATTTGTGAATCCACCGTCGGTAGTTGTTGATGAAACATTGCTGAGGCTTTCAATTCTCTCATTGTCTTGGTCATACACGGCATACTGAGTGGAGTAAGTCTTTACTGTAAGGTCAAAAGAACCTTTGCTGAAATCCGCATTGTCTTTCACGCTCATGTGGACTCTGTAGCCAAATGTAGCAGGGAGTACAAGTCCGTTAGCAGTTGCGGTCCATTTTGTTGTCTTCATGGTCTCCGTTTTGATTTCACCTTTATCCACGTATGAAATTGTGATATCCAGCAAATCAATCATGTCTTGTGATGCTTCAAACTGGTAAAGTGCCATTGCTGATTTCGGAGTTTGTACTTTTGCAGGGTCATCGCCACCTTCGTCATCGTCACCACCGCAAGATGTGAATGAGAATGAAACAAGGCTTACCGCAGCCAATAATGCAAATGTTCTGAATAGTTTTTTAAAGTCCATAATAAAATGATTTTAATGTTAAAAACTTAATTATTTTGTGCAAATTTAAGTTTTTGCTTCCATTCTCAATTGTTGTTAATTCTGTAACTTTGTAGCAATATGTGCATTTGTGTGTAATGCGTTATGTAACAAAAAGGGATATTTAATGTAATAATTTGGGACACCTTTGTAAATCAATATGTTATAACACGCCTTTCAATCCGCTTTCATTGCCTTTCACCCATGTTTTTGTAGTCAATATGCCTGTTGTTTTGCCACATGTTATCCCCTGCAATTTGCTTTTTTATATGTTTTTTGCTAATTTCGCTAAAAAATATTTGTTATGTATAAATACCCGTTGTTTTTCACGATAATTCTCTTTATCTCCGTCTTTTCATCATGTTCTTCCGTAGGTGGAGGGGAGGAGGTAAATTCAGCCGACAGCTGCTATACTATTGAGTACATTAGCCATATCTGTAAAACTCAGCCTCGCCGTGCGCTTGAGCTTCTCGACAGTGCTGAGAAACGGCATACGCTTTCCCCAACAGACATTAACGGGATGAGAACCGTCATTTATAATAACGGGCTTGGCATGACAGACATGGCGTTAATCTATGCAGGAAAGGCTTACGATGGCGCCAAGCAAAACTGCGACAGTGTCCTTATGCTCAAATCGCTCAAATTGCTCTCTGCCCTCAGCCTTTCTGAAAGTAGATATGCCGATGCTATTAAATTCGCAACTGAGGGGCTCTCAATAGCTACTGCTCTCGAAAACAAGGAGGCTGCTGCATATTTACTCCAGTTTATGGGTATGTCTATTGCTGAAACTGAATCTGTAGAAGATGGATTACAAACTCTGGACCGCAGCAACGCTATATACAAAGAGTTTGCTGAATCTACCGGAAGCTGGGCGCAATTAGACAATTATCTGTACGGTTTGAGTCAGAAAGCAAATATCCTCATTGAGAATAAACGATTCTCCGAAGCTCTTGATATTCTCCCACATATAGAAACCGTACTTTCAGACGTTGCCAATTGCCCTGATGTGCCTGACGGAGTCATAGATATGCGTCGCGCTGAAGTGTATGCTCTATTCATGTTGGCGTATCTGGGTACAAACCGGCATGATATGGCGAGTGAATACGCTAAAAAATGCAGCGAAACCAACTGGAGCAAGACCCCTGACGGAGGAGAACTATTGCTGTCTTATCTTATTGAAACCAAGCAATATGATGTCGCACTTAAGGCAATTAAAGAAAAGAAAGACATCATTGCTGCAGACAGAGATACGTTGACGCATTACTACGTTAACACTCTCCTTCAATACGAGGTTGATTGTTATGAAGGCAAAGGAAATATCAGTAAAGCTCTCGACATATCCAGGCTGATGAAAGTGATGACCGACAGCCTTTATCTTCGTGAAAACTACTCAAATGTTGCAGAGCTCTCCGCTTTGTACAAAAATAAGGACATGGAACTGCAGCTCATGTTGCATCAACAGGAAATGGCTCGACATAAGACAATTTTTATCTTTGCTACCATTCTACTTCTCATCCTCGGTGGCTTTGTCGCTGTGTTGCTTTACTACAACAGGAAGATTAGCCGGAAAAATAAGATTGCAGCTGCAATGATTCGTGAGCTGACCGAAGCTCACGACGAGCAGCGAATGCAAAAAATCGCTGAACCTGAGCCTCAGACCGTCGATAGTGAAGAGGATAAGGAAAAAGCCCTTTTCGACCGTTTGTACCGTGCTATCGTCAGTCAGCAGCTCTTTCTCCAGCCGGGGTTTAATCGCGACGAAGCTGCGGCTTTAGTACAAATTACACCAAAACATTTGTCCGCTCTTTTCCAACGCTTTGCAAATGGATTCCCAGACTACATAAACTCGCTGCGTCTCGAACATTCGGTAGTGATTTTGAAGTCTAAACCAAATTATACCATCGAAGGCATATCCCAGGAATGTGGTTTTTCCTCTCGCCAGACTTTCCACAGGCTTTTCGTTGAAAAATACGGCATGACACCCACAGAGTTTCGTGCGTGCCCGGATGGCGAACAATAACAAAGTTCCATCCCGTTTTTTTTCGCATTTTGCCCCAAATTATTACACATCCGCCCACACTGTTACACAGGTGACAAAGTATTATACCTACATTTGTGAGAAAATACCATATAGTCATGAAAAAGTCACTCATAATTTTGGCCTGTGCGATTATTTCTCTCGCACTTGGCGCAAGAAACATTTCAGAAATTGAGGCACAGCGCACTGCTGTAAAATTCATTAACGGCACAAAGGCGTTCAAGGCTAAAAACATCGGTCTGCAACAGGTTTCATCCGCAAACCTGAAGGCTGAAAATCTCTATGGATTTAATATTGCCAATGGTGGATATGTCCTTGTCAGCGCAAACAGTAACGCATATCAAATCCTTGGCTATGCTGATTCCGGGCTGCTTGATACCGATAATATGCCGGACAACATGCGACAGTGGCTTAAAGGCTACGATGAGGCGATTAAGGCTTTGAAAGCTCTCGACATTGAGCCTGACGATGCTCCCGTTGTTAGTGGAGAAGCTATAGAGCCTCTTCTTGCTACTACTTGGTATCAAGACGCTCCATACAACATTCTATGTCCTTCTGTCCCAAATGATGAAGGAGGGGAAGAAGACGCTCCAACAGGCTGTGTCGCTACTGCAATGGCGCAGGTAATGTATTACTATAAATGGCCTGCTGCTGAATGTACGCCTATCCCCGGATATGAATTTTCGCCCGCTGAAGGACATAATGTAATTATGGACCCTCTCCCGTCACTTAAATTTGACTGGGACAATATGCTACTGAATTACTCTGATGTGCAGGCTTCGGAAGACCAGCAGTACGCCGTGGCTGAACTAATGCAATATTGTGGGCAAGCCCTTAAAATGATGTATATGGCTGGTGGCTCCGGAGCACAGGAAACTGCTATCGCCACTGCTGCTCGCACTTATTTCGGATACGACAAAGCCACAAAGCCCCTTTTCAGATGCTATTATTCCATAAACCAATGGGAGAATATGATTTACGACGAGCTTAAGGCTGGTCGTCCAGTCCCTTACGCCGGGCAAAGCGGCACATCAGGACACTCTTTTGTTTGTGACGGATACGACGGAAACGGACTTTTCCACATAAATTGGGGATGGGACGGACGCAGCGACGGATATTTCCGCCTTTCAGTCCTAAATCCGTTTAACAACACCAGCATAGGCAGTTCTTCCTCTCGCATGGGATATTCTTACGAGCAACAGGCTGTATTTGGCATGCAGCCTCCTACTGCCGGCTCTGAGGAATACAATCAAGACATTTATTTCTCTCTCGAACTACCTGTGACTATTAATGAATATCAAGGCAAAGTCACATTCCAGCTCTTTTATGAATGTCTTGAAAATCCAAAAAACACCATTGTCGGTGCCCTTGGTACAGTAGACGGTGACGTTTTCACTCCACTCTATATCTCCAATACTGTAGAAGCCGACCAAAATAGCGTTGATTTTGCCAAAATCGACTTTATAATTGACCCCGAATCACTTCCTGACGGCGAATCAATTCTTTATCTTAGAGCTAAGCCTGCTAATGGAGATTACGACTGGTTTACTCTCGCAAGCGACGACGTCTACCTCTGCGTGTCTAAATCCGCTGAAGGTATGTCGCTCAGAATGATGCCGGAAATCAATATCGAGATTACTGACGTTTTCACTGAAGACAATCAGGCTCCGGCTGTTGAGAAAAAGAGTAATTTCTACCTTAAGGTGAAAAACAATGGAGATAATGAAATTAACTCTTATGTCGACGTCGTCTTCTATCAGATGGGAGATGTTGAGCTAAACAACCAAAATTTTGACGACATTTCAACCGATGGTGCTCTCGTCAGCGGAATCTTCATCCGCCCTAATGAGACAGACTCTATCCTCGTCAGAAATTCGTTCTCTCTCCCCGGAAATGCCGCATTCATCATTTGCGAACATGGCACGCATAAAATTTTGGCTAAAGGCGCTATCCCTATTGCAGGCGACGAAATTGAGTTTTACGACTTGCAGCCGGTTGCTTACTCCGTGGAATTAGACGAAACAGGATTTCTTGAGGCTACGGTCTCTGTCCGTAATTATGACTCTCGCCACTGGATTTTCCCATATAATTCTAATTGTTATATCCGCAGCTATATCAGAGGCGAGGAAATTTCTTCTAAAGTCGTTATTCAATCGGGAGATACCTCTATTATTCCGGCTATGCTAGACGCTGGAGATTTTGAACCTGACGAAAACGTTCATTTCGTAATGGAGCAGGTTTTAGGTGGTGTTCGCACAAAACCAATACTTGAACTTGACCTTAAGTATGGCGAAAAAATCGACTCATCTGCCGAGGCTGTCATCGTTGACGGTATTGAAGAAAATGAGTGGTACAACCTTCAGGGAATCCGCATCTCAAAGCCCTCTCTCCCCGGACTTTACATACACAACGGTAAAAAAACACTCATCCGCTAACCGTCACCGAACGTTACAAATAACATTCTTTATATTCACTATTCCTTCACTACGTAGTCGGTTCACTATCAGCGGGCCGACTCTTTTTATTTACTTAAGTTTCAAATCGCAAAGTTATAAAATAATTTTGAAACACTAAAATTTCAAATTATCTTAGATAACAATCTTAGATACCAGGGCTATATAGCATTAACTGAGTAAAGTCAAATGGCAATAATATAATAATATAAAACAATAAAAAATGCTAAAATCTCGTAAATCTGCTTTGTGTATTAATTAATTCGCTATATTTGCAGAAATTACTAATTTTACGAAACTGAATCACCATAAAATTATGAATACAAGATTAATAACAACAATACTAATATTTTTTTTATCGTCATTAACTATGATAAATGCAGCCTACAAAAAACCGGACTTTGCGTACCCTAAGCAGGTGGCAAAGGATAGTGAGAAATTATTGAAAAACGCACTGAAAAATGGTGATGATGCTGTCGCCTTGAGAGCTGTCATCGACCTGACGCTTGCTGAAAGCGCGGTGAGCAATGAAAACCTGAAAGAAAACCTCGTTCGCATTGAGAATATTAAGTCAGACAAGAAAGCAAGCAAATTTCTTAAGTCGATGCTCGCTCTAATTCAAGCTGATATTTACTCTTCTGTCTATAGTGAAAGCCGCTGGAATTATGACCGCCGAGAGTTGCCGCTTGAACCTCTGCCGAAGGATTACAGCGAGTGGAGCGGAGAGCAGTTTCGCAATGTGATTACGCAACTTATAGGTGAGGCTATGTCGTATAAGGAAGCGTTAAACGCGGCTAAAATTGATGATTATTCACTGATTGTCAATATTGAGAAAGGGAGCGAGGGTGTCTATCCCACTATGCTGGACTTTGCGGCATACCGTTCTCTGACATTGCTTGAAAATATTTCTACAGCTACTATGATAGACGGGGCTTGGCTATTGCGCGGCGATGACTTTTTGGCTTCTGAATTTGTCACTTCCGATAAAGTCACAACTGCTATTCATGATATTTACGCTGCGCTCATCAGCCTTAAACCCAGCAATTCTCTGCCATATATGATGGCTGAGATAAACCGGCTGAAGTGGTCGCACAACAAATTAGTCAAGGCGGAAAATCAGATAGGCAAGCAAATTCTTGACATTTACGCTGAATACAAGGATTATGATTTCTCTGCTCTTGCAATTTTGGAGGGCAGCGAGTATTGCGATAATAATTACCAGGAGTATGACGATGTCATCATGGGAGAAAGTGCAGGAGAAAACGTCCTTCAAGCGTATTATGACGCCACCTTAGAGTATGGAGAGAAATTCCCTAATTCTATGTATGCTGAAAAGATAAACAGCCTAAACAAGCACCTGCGCAGTAAGAGCGTAAACATAACATGTCCACGGTCTGTGGCTCCGGGCATTGAGTTTGAGGTGGAGGCAGATTATAAAGACGCGAATAAGTTTCACGTATATCTGTGTGAAATCAATGAAATCAAAAAAGAGTATATTGTCCAGTCTATTGTAGAAAAGAAGGAGATAACAGACAGCAGTAAGCACTTGTTCCGCGGCACAGCTAAGATAAAGTTTAAAGTACCGAAATATGGGCTATATGCGGTATTGACAGCTTATAGCGACTCTATACATGAGGGGGAAAAATTGAAGGATTTGAGTGAGCATAGCATTATTCATGCGTCACGCATATATCCGTTTGCCCTTGCGTTTAAGTCCTGGAAAAATGTTTATGCAGCCGATGCTTTGACCGGTAGACCAATCAATGGCGTGAGAGTGGCAGATACGGAAACCGGAAAATGTCTTGGAATGACGGATAGTGATGGCTTTTTGAGAGTTAGTACCGGTGATATGTATTCTCTTACTAAAGGCGATGACATGTATGCTGAATTTTTCAGGATGTACAAGCCGTATTACTACGACAATCATAGACTTGAAGCATGTGTCACCACCTCGCTCCCACTATATCACCTCGGTGACGAAATGCAATGGGCAGCTGTGGTACGCCGAGTTAATGATGGTAAATCTGAAATTTGCAGCAATTACGGCGTGACCGTCATTATACGCGATGCCAACTATCAGGAAGTAGAGAAAAAAAACTATAAAACCGATGAATTTGGGCGAATAACGGGCAAAATCACTCTGCCTACGAGCGGGCTCATGGGTGAGTTCCGTATAGAGGTAAGAGACAATAACAGAATTATCGGCACAAAATTCGTGACTGTAAGCGATTATAAGCTGCCTACATTCAGTGCTAAAATTACAGACGTGTCTATAAAGGATGGTTCTGCAGTGATAAAGGGGTGTGCCACAGACTATTCCGGCTTTCCGATAAGCGATGCGAAAGTGTTTGTGAATGCCGAATACTCTACCGGCATGCTGTGGTTCTACAGCTTTTCTTCACTGGCAACGTATGAGACGCAGACCGATGCCGCCGGAGCATTTGAAATAGTGATAAACAGTGAAACGCTAAAAAATCACGGCATCACGGACAGTGCTATCCGAGTGAGCTGCAACGTCACTTCATCCGCAGGCGAGACCCAGGCGTGTGAATATTGCTTTGCCATTGGGAAGCCATACAGAATAGAGTACACAGCAACAAACATTGATGTCCGCAAGTCGACAGCACTGAGAGTATCCGTTTCAGACCCTATGGGCAATATTGTAGAAATACCGCTGAATATAAGGATATTAAATGCTGAAAACGATAGCGTTGTGACAGTGAAGAAAATAGCAAAACCGACGGATAAGGTTGATTTCAGCGATATTGCTCCCGGTGAATATAAGCTTAGCATAGAACCTGAAGACAGTACGCTTGCCAATACCACTATGCCTACAAAAGTGATATTGTACAATCCTGACAAGCGCGAACTTGAGATTAGCGACATTATCTGGACTCCAAACAGTGACATCGTAACAAAAAGCCGTAGCCATGAGCTGCTCTTAGCCACTTGCTGCGACACAATATGCGCCAAAATGTTTGTAATGACTGTAGACAGCATAGCGAGTGAGCAGTGGATTACGCTGACAAAGGGATTAAACAAGGTTGCTGTATCGCTGCCAAAGAGTGAAGACGAGGCGTTTATCCACATTGCCGGAGTAAAAGATTATAAGCTTATAAATGAGGATGTTAGAGTGACCATAAAAGATGAACAGCTGAAATACGCCCTCAGCATAGAAAGTTTTCGCGACAATATTGTGCCAGGGGGATTAGAGACCCTAAAGCTAAAGACGACATATCCGGTAGGCACAGGCATCAAGTCTGCCCTGATGCTGAATATTTTCTCCAAGAGCATTGACGACATTGAGCATCACAGTCCGCTTACATTCAACTACATTGGCAAACGGAAAAAATACACACTCACATTGCAAGACATTGGCAACGTGATGGTGCGCAATGCCGAAAATTCATATTTCTCATTCTATCTGTCATACCCTGAACTAAATCTGTGGGAATATGAATGGATGTTTGAAAGGTCTATTTATCACTCAACCAGACGGTATGGAATGATGTGCAAGGCAAGCGGTAACTTTGCAGGAGATTATTGCATGGATGATTGCGAAGCCTCACCAGCCCCAATGGCAGACATGGCAGCAGGAATCGAGACGGAAGAGAGCGCAGTGGATAGCGGTGCCGAAAAGCCAATACAGCAAGATGAATACCGTCCAAGCGAAGAGCCGCTTGCACTGTTTGAGCCAATGCTTACCACAGATGAAGACGGGAACGTAGAAGTTTCATTTACTTATCCCCGCATAGCCACGACATGGATAATGAACGCCGTGGCTTATACTGCAGATATGCTGACCGACACGCAGACACGAAACATTGTAGCTTCACGTCCGCTAATGGTGAAATGCGCACTGCCACGATTTATCCGCCAGGGCGATAAGGTGGTGCTTGCGGCTACGGTGATGAACAATACCGACGAGGCTAAGGACAGTATTGGTGTCACGATAGACATCATCGACACCGGCACAGGAAACACAATCGCCAACCTGTCAGACACCATTTCACTCGGTGCAATGGAAAGCAAGGTGATGACACTTCCTATAGAGGCACAAAATGCAGGCTCGCCGCTACTGTTCCGCATCAAGGCATCAGACGGTAGCAATTCAGACGGCGAACAGAGCCTGATTGCCGCACTGGAGTCAGCACAGCCGGTGATAGAGACGCGTCCGTTCTATATGGGAATAGACCAGACCACCGTAAACGTGCCAATTCCACGCGGAAGCAATGCAAAAGTCACCCTGGAATTTTACGAAAACCCGACATGGAGCGTGGTGACAGCCATTCCTTCGCTGCGAGAAGAAGAGCCACTTACCTCACCTTCAGCAGCCGGCGCAATATTCTCCGCAGCCGTGGCAGAGGGCATAATAAAGCAAAATCCTGAAATAGCCAGTGCAATACGCTACTGGATGCAGTCAGACAAGAGCGATTCCACCCTTGTGTCTATGCTCAACAAGAACCAAGACCTGAAAGTGGCGCTCTTGGAGTGCACCCCATGGATGCAAGACGCGATGAACGACACTCAGCGCATGACACGGCTTGCTCTACTGCTTGACAAGAAAGAGATAGACAGGGTATATGAAACATCAATCAACGTGCTTGCACGTCTCCAGCGCCATGGTGGCGGCTGGGCATGGAGCAGCTATGGCACTGAAAGCTCGGAATGGGCAACGCAAAACGTTCTTGCCGCATTTGCCATGCTACGCCAGCTCGGCTATTATCCAAGCATCGAAAAACTTGACGAGATGGTCAAAAATGCCGTTCTTTTCCTTGATGCCAAAATTGCCGAACACAACAAGCGCGCAAAACAGACCTTGCCGGACATGCTATATACTTACACTCGTACTTTCTATGGCGACGTCAAGCAGTCTACGGCGTCAAAAAAGACGTCAGACAAGACTGTGCAAGACATTATATCAGACTGGAGGAAATATGACCTACACGAGAAAGCACTGTCAGTCATTATCCTAAACCGCTCAAACTATCCGTCTATGGCGCGCACTATCCTGAAATCTATCAGCGAATTTTCTACCAGCACAGAGGAGAAAGGAATGTGGTGGGACAATCTCGGCAGCCGATGCTGGTGGGCATCAAGCCTTGTTTCAACAAACGCGCTGATACTGAACGCATATGCCGAAGTTGACCCAAGCTCACAGGACGTAGACCTCATCCGCCAGTGGCTTCTCCTTGAAAAGAGCCGCAACGACTGGGGCGATGCCGTAGCCACATCTCACGCTGTCACCGCAATCCTGAGCACCGGGACTAAATGGACAGTGCCGGCAACAACCCGCTGTGCAGTACGCATAAACACATCGCTTGTAGAGCCTGAAAAGATAGACAAAATCACCGGGCATTTCCGCAAAGATGTGTCAGACCTCGTCAACGGACCTTCCACCCTCACTATCGACAAAGTGGCAAACATTCCGGCATACGGTGCGCTCTATTCCATCACCACTCAGCGGATGGAAGACGTGAAGAGCAACCACTGCGATGAACTCTCCATCGAAAAGCGCTTCCTCGTAAAGCGACTCACGTCAAATGGTGAGACATGGGAAGAAGCCACTGAATTTAAGGTAGGTGACGTGGTAAAAATATCGCTCACGCTGAAGGCTAAGGAAACGATGAACTATGTAGTAATAGTAGACAATCGCCCTGCGTGCTTGGAGCCTGTAAATCAGCTTCCAACGCCTGTTTTCAGCGACGGCCTTTACTTCTATCGTGAAACTCGCGACGGCCGCAGCAGCCTGTTTATAGACTATCTGCGCAAGGGCACGTTTATCTTGGAGCAAGAGTTCACAGTGACACATTCAGGCACTTTCGCTTCAGGACTTGCCACCGCTCAAAGTCAATATGCTCCGCAGTTTGCAGCACATTCTGCAGGCTGTGTAGTGACGGTGGAGTAAATACTTATGATGAAATAATAAAAAGGCTCCCTGCATCTGTCATGCGGGGAGCTTAACATTTTTAATTATTGCTGTCCGGTAAAACTTTTATGAGCAATCAAAATTTGGGCTGACACTTCTCACGAGGTATCAGCCCTTTTGGTTATCTTTGTATTTGGAAAAAAATAAACATAACCATGAGCAATGGTAGTAATTTTTTCGGACATCCGATGTATAGTCAGGTGTTAAAGTAACTTAACAAGGAGAAAATTCTCCAAATAAGCCGCAAAACGAAAAAAAGTGAAGCATATTTGAAAAAATTTAACGCACTCCCCCTCTTTTCAACACCCATCAACACATATTGGCTAATTGTCGCTTTAATTTGTTCCATATTCTCCATACATGGAATTTAGGAAATCTTTGAGTAGTTTTAGGACACATAATGGCTGAACTTTACTACCACAAATTGCATTTGAATTATAACAAAGTTTTCGTTTAAATGAAAGATATAAAAAATTTCAGACTCATTACGCTAATTTCACTATTTGCTTGCATACAATTCTGCGCTATAGGACGCGACACCAAATGCGATTCTATTACGCAGCAGAATATCATTGCAAATAACACTGCCAATATCAAAATCCCCAAAAACATCTACAGCCACGAATACTCTTTTAGCGAATACGACCCGGACTGGCACAGACTGTGGATTAACACCGCAACTCTCGGCACCGCATACGTCGGAACACTCCTCGTATTGGAATGCCTGCCGGAAGACGCCACTTCGTGGAACCGCGCCGAGCTTCGTGACGTACCTCTTTTCGAGCGTTGGCACGACCATGTCATAAAACGGGGACCTGAATGGGACCACGACAACTTTATCTTCAACTATATCCTGCATCCATATGCCGGAGCAGTTTATTATATGGCTGCAAGAAGCTGCGGATTCAACGCATGGCGCTCTGTTCTATACTGCAGCATCGTCTCAACAATCGGGTGGGAATTCGGAATCGAGGCTTTCATGGAGAGACCTTCCATACAAGACCTTTTCATCACACCAATCGTCGGCAGCTTCATTGGAGAATGCTTTTACAAAATCAAGCGAAACATCGTTGCAAACAATTACACTCTTTGCGGCTCTAAATGTCTGGGAAACATCGTAGCATACCTCATCGACCCCATTAACGAAGTTATGGGATTGATAATTAAGGACCATTGTCCCGAAAGAAATCACGCATCTTGCCACTCCGGCTTTTCACTGACCAATTCCGGCTTCGCATACTCACTCACAATCAATTTCTAACATCATCTTTCCATAAAAATGCACCATTTCACACTTTTCCGGAATGACTAAAACTCCCCTTTCCCTTCTCGAATAACTTCCGGGGAAGATGAGTCCGTTATGTCTATAATCGTTGATGGCACTACGTCGCCCTCACCTGCATCTATTATGATATCCACTTTCTCTCCATACTTCATGGCTATAGACTCAGGCATCACCGATTCATACGGCGCATCGTCATCAACCTCTACCGATGTCGTCATCAGCGGATTACCCAGCGCCGTAGCAAGAACTGTCGCTATCGCATTGTCCGGAATACGGATGCCAACGGTTTTCCTGCCTTTAAAAACCTTTGGCAGAGTCGTAGACGACGGCAGCAGGAAGGTATACGGACCAGGCAGATACTCCTTCAGCATCTTGAATGCCACATTGTCTATCCGAGCATAATCCGCCGCCTGTGATATATCGCTGCAAACTATCGACAGGGTACTCCGACCGGGGTCTATATCCTTTATCTTGCAGATTCGCTCTATCGCACGGTTATTCAGCGCGTCACAAGCTATAGCATACAGAGTATCAGTCGGATAGATGATAATACCACCGTCTTTCAGCTCTTTCACCACAGCATCAATATACTTTTCATTGATGCTCGTCGGATACATTTTCAGTAGTCTCATGGCAGATATAAGGTCTTTTATTTTATCATACTTGTTACAACATTTTCAGCAGACACATACTGTCGCAATAGCCGCTCTGCAAGGCTGATAGTGTCATCTACCGCCATATCCTGTCCATAGATATTGATGCAGATTACGGCGTGACGGGTATTCAGGTCTATTTTTGTCCTTTCATTGTCTGACGTAGGAGTACCTATGCCGCCTACCTCATCACGATACACCGGCAGACCTGCTATATTCAACGCTCCTCGCCCTATGCCTTCAAACGGCTCCCCTTCTTCGCCTATTCCAAGCGTCAAAGTCTCGCCAACTATTTTGTCCCCATCAAAACCGCCTATCGAATACCCACTGCGCATCGATAGCAGATTTATCAAGTCTACAAGTGCATCTATCCTATACAGCTCCATCCCCTTCACCACTCGGCGGCACAGTGCTTCAGACGCCGGACGATACCTGTTCGGGTCTTTGCCGCATGACTTATACGCCTGACGAGTGGCTGCGATACCGGGACGCTTGTTTACCTGCGATACTTCCACATTCTCACGCAGATATGCCGAATATTCCTCTATTTCCTGCCATAATGCGTCAGACGTGGCACAATTCACCACGTCTGCCTCTATCAGCACCATGAAATATCCGGGAGCTGCCGCTCTTAGCTTATCAGATATCACGATTTCCATAATCGCCCTATTTTTCTCGCATAAACACGTTTATCGGAGTCCCGGTAAAGTCCCAGTGCTCACGGATTTTATTCTCAAGATAGCGGCGGTATGGCTCTTTCACCCACTGTGGCAGGTTGCAGAAGAAAATAAACGTCGGCACCGCCATATTCTTAAGCATTGTCACATACTTAATCTTCACAAACTTGCCCTTGTTTGCCGGTGGTGGATATGCGCCTATATCTTCCAGCATCTGCTCATTCAGCTGATGTGTCGGTAGTGTGCGCTTTCGGTTTTTATACACCTCCACTGCTGTTTCTATCACCTTGTAAATTCTTTGCTTCGTCAGAGCGGAGCCAAAGATAATCGGAAAATCCGTAAACGGAGCAAAACGGCTGCGTATCGCGTTTTCAAACGTGGTCACTGCCTCCTGCGACTTGTTTTCCACAAGGTCCCACTTGTTTACACACACCACAAGCCCTTTCTTGTTCTTCTGTATCAGCGAGAATATGTTCACGTCTTGCGACTCTATCCCGCGCGTCGCGTCTATCATCAGTATGCACACGTCAGAAGCCTCGATTGCTCGTATTGAGCGGATTACAGAGTAATATTCTATATCCTCATTGACCTTATTTTTCTTGCGGATACCCGCAGTGTCTACAAGGTAAAAATCAAAGCCAAATTTGTTATATCTCGTATAAATGCTGTCGCGCGTCGTCCCTGCCACATCCGTCACAATATGGCGTTCCTCACCTATAAAAGCATTGATAATCGAAGATTTACCGGCATTTGGGCGACCTACTATCGCAAACTTTGGCAGTTCCTCCAGCGCGGCGAGCTCGTCCTCGTCAGACTCCGGCAGTTTTTTCACTACCTCGTCAAGCAAATCTCCTGTTCCATAGCCACTTACAGCTGAAACCGGATATGGCTCGCCAAGTCCGAGAGAATAAAACTCAGCAACATTGTATAGCCACTCATTAGAGTCAACCTTATTCGCTATGAGAAGAACAGGCTTGCGTGACTTGCGCAAGATTTCTGCCACATGGTCGTCAAGGTCTGTCACGCCGTTCATCGCATCTACAACAAACAATATCTCGTCTGCCTGCTCTATTGCCAGAGCCACCTGCTTGTTTATTTCGCTTTCAAATACGTCCTCTGAATTTACAACCCAGCCGCCCGTATCTACAATTGAGAAGTCTTTCCCATTCCAGTCCACCTTCCCATACTGGCGGTCTCGTGTTGTACCGGCTGTATCGTCTACGATTGCTACGCGCGTGCCGGTAAGTCTGTTGAAAAGTGTAGATTTACCCACATTCGGGCGACCTACTATTGCTACAAGTTGTCCCATAATCTTTCTGTTAAGAGCAAATAATAAATTAATCTATATATCCAAAACTTCTCAGCTTGTTTTCGCGGTTTCGCCAGTCCGGCTCCACTTTCACAAACATTTCGAGATATATTCGTTTTCCAAAAAATTTCTCTAATTCCTTGCGTGCCTCTATGCCCACATGCTTCAGTTTACCACCATTCTTGCCTATGATGATGCCCTTTTGTGAGTCGCGCTCAACGTATATCACACTCATTATGTGGATTGAGTCATCAGTCTCCTCAAATTTCTCCACCAGCACCTCTGTTGAGTAAGGCACCTCCTTGTCGTATGTCAGGAAAATTTTCTCGCGCACAATCTCTGTCACAAAAAATCTCGCCGGCTTGTCTGTCAGCGCATCCTTGCCGAAATATGGCGGTGACGGCGGCAACAGCTCCATTATTCTCGACATCAAGTTTGACACGTTAAACTTGTGCAACGCAGATGCCGGAAATACCTCAGCGGCAGGCAATAGCGATTTCCACTTATCGTAAATCGCATTCAGCTCGTCACTTCCTTTCAGCAAGTCTATCTTATTGATAACAAGCAATGTAGGCACACCTGATTTTGCAACCTTTTCAAGGAAGTCCGCATTCTTCATAGGGTCTTCCACCACATCTGTCACATACAGGATAATGTCCGCATCTACTAATGCCCCCTCCGAAAATTCCAGCATACTCTCCTGAAGCTTATACTTTGGCTTCAGTACGCCCGGTGTATCGGAAAACACTATCTGATAGTCGTCACCATTGACGATACCCATAATTCTGTGGCGTGTTGTCTGAGCCTTGGATGTTATAATACTCATCCTTTCACCCACCAGCTCGTTCATGAGAGTGGATTTGCCTACATTCGGATTGCCTACGATATTTACAAAACCTGCGCGATGATTTTCTGACATAAATTTCTTATAGATGTGTGAAATAAAAAAACATAGCACCCACACATAAGAGATTGGCTTATGCGTCGGATGCTATAATTATTCTTTTAAAGCCTGTGCGTCAATATTCTTGCTAAGGATTAGCCCCAGATTAGGTAAAGAGCTCCCCAGGTAAATCCTGCACCGAATGCTGTGAGGACTATCTTGTCACCCTTTTTTAGCTTACCCTTATATTCATCAAGGCACAATGGAATAGAAGCCGCACTCGTATTGCCATAATGCTGGATATTGACGAGCACCTTTTCAGACGGAATCTTTGCAGCACCTGCAACAGCTTCGATTATTCGGAGATTTGCCTGGTGAGGCACAAGCCAGTCAATCGTGTCTACTGTCAGTCCATTGCGTTTCATCACGTCCTTTGTAGAGTTCAGCATGTCTGTCACTGCGTTTTTATACACACTGCGACCTTCCTGGTACAGATAATGTTCTCCCGCGTCAAGCGTCTCCTGGCATGCCGGCTTTACTGAGCCGCCCGCCTTCATCACAAGGTATTCAAGACCCTTGCCGTCTACATGGAACACACCATCCATTACGCCAATGCCTTCTTCCTCTGTCGGCTCTACAAGCACTGCTGCCGCACCGTCACCAAACAGCGGGCATGTCGCGCGGTCTTTGTAGTTTACCATTGAAGACATCTTTTCAGCGCAGACAACTATAACCTTCTTCCGCAGACCTGACTTGATATAGCCCGCTGCATCTTCAAGCGCCACGATAAAGCCTGCACACGCAGCCTGTATATCATACGCATAGGCATGTTTCAGCTTGCAGCCCTCTACGATTACAGAGCCCGTTGACGGGAAGCGGTAGTCTGGATTTGACGTCGCGCATATGAGGAGTTCTATTTCATCAGGATTTACACCGGTCTCCGCAAGCAGCTTGTTTACTGCCTGAATGCCGAGATACGAAGAACCGGCACCCTCTTTCTTGAGTATGCGGCGTTCCTTTATACCTACACGTGTTGTAATCCATTCATCGTTTGTATCCACCATCTTTGACAGCATTTCGTTGTCAAGAATGTCTTCCGGTACGTATGATGCAATTCCTGAAATTCTTGCGTTGAGCATTTGTAAACTGTTATATGAGTTTAGATAATAATGCAACTTCTCCCGGGGGATTGGCTCCTACCGAGAGAACGTTGATGCTTTTTGTGTTTGGTGCTTCATTTTACCGACTTTTTTCCGATAAATGTTTCACACCATTGTTTAATCCTTCGTTTCGGTAAGATATCGAGACGTTTCAAGCAACTATATTACAGAGCTGCCTCTTTTTCGATAACTACCTGGCCACGATAATAGCCACATTCTCCACACACTGTGTGAGATACGTGCCATGCGCCACAGTTAGGACATACTGCCAATGTAGGCATTGCTGCCTTATCGTGAGTTCTACGTTTTGCTGTACGAGTCTTTGATTGTTTTCGTTTTGGATGTGCCATGTTCTTTTATGTTTTTTTTTAATTATTATTATCTTTTAAATTTCTCAGTTGCTCCCAACGTGGATCTATCGCGCCGCTGTCGTCGCCCATATCATCGCCTATCATCTCTACGTCCGGCATTTCGTCCTCGCCTTCCTCTGCTGCCCGATGCTGGCGCAGTATTTGGCTCATCGCTCGGTTGCACTTCCCTGCGGGGTGGACATGCTTTATGGGAATTGCAAGCATTACCGTATCGTAAAGCATATATGCGACATTAAGGTAAGACTCGTTCTCCGGAATCTCAAGCACATCATCCGACGCATCATTATACTCCTCTCCATACTTGACAACTATATGATATCCCGTTTCTATCGGGAGCACCAAGTCATCAAGACAGCGGTCACATACCGTCGTCAAAGTACCTGAGACCTTAAAATCAAGGTCATAATATGCCCCATTATTGTTAACCTGCAGTCGCACAACGATTTCCGCATCTCGGACATCATCCGCCTCCATATTAACAAAAAATTGCTTCTTCAGGCTAAACTCATAGTCATTCAAGCCCTTAGGCATACTTTTCAGTCCTATTTTATATTCCGTAAACTTTCCCACGGCTTAATATCTGTTGGAAAAACTTTGCAAAGGTACGAATAATTTTTTCAATTATCAACTTTTCTGAAAGATTTTATACCTATATTTTCCCTATAACAAATGTTAAATCTTTAATTGAGGGCACTCGCAACACCATTTCGGCACCTGCGAAACACCCTCAACCATATTATTACATATTCGGCTCCTCAAGGCCGTAACCTTTCTTCTTGTCTACGAGCTTAAGCCACAGAGAGAAGAAAAGCGCTGCAACTCCACAGCCCACAAACACAAGCATCGGGATTGTGTAATCGTAGTTCATTCTGTCGGCAACACCACTATTTACAGCATCAAGAAGTGAACCTATTCCCTTACGGAAACCGTAAAGACCAATATTTTGTATCCAGAAAATCACAGCATAAGCTGAGCCGATTACCTTCTTATCTACAAGCTTCGGAACCGAAGGCCACAAACTTGCCGGCACAAGGCTGAATGAGATGCCCAAAAGCACTATCGCCGCATATGCCAACAGCTTTGACTGGACAACAGGCAACACAAGCGCAAAAATGCCATGGCACACAATCATCAGGATTGAGCCAAAGATTAGCATTGTCGCACCCTTGCCCTTCTTGTCAAGATACGCACCGAGGAACGGTGTGATTGCTGCAGCACCAAGTGGGAACCAGAAGAAGATGTCTGCCGCCTCGTCTGGAGTAATGCCAAGAGAACTGCGTAGCATACCAGAAGCATAGTTCTGAAATGGGAAGATTGCTGAATAGTATAGCACACACAGCATTGATACTATCCAGAACACCTTTGAAGTAAATATATACTTAAGGTCACTCACCTTAAACGGGTCATCTTTTTCTTCAGTATTGCCTTTTTGCTTTTCAAGCTTATAGTCCATCACACTGTACGCAATAAAGCATATAAGACCTATACATAGCAAGAGGGCTGCAAAGGCAAGAGGCTTATCCATTTCATACCGTATGATTTCACTTCCCTCAGCATCAAACACACCCGTGCCGGTTGCAGCAAGGTACGGACCAAGGACAAACGCCACTGCAACACCTATTCTGGCTATAGCCATTTCAATACCCATCGCAAGCGCCATCTCCTTGCCGGTAAACCACTTCACAATACCGCGTGACACCGTAATACCAGCCATTTCAACTCCACAGCCGAATATCATAAAACCAATGGCTGCAAATTTCGCCGAAGAAGGCATACCTTCCACAAACGGAGTAAAATTCCACCACGCATCCGGAATATTCAGCCAACCGTCAAACACTTCCTTCAAACCACTGGTGACAAACGCCTCAGTAGACGAAAAATAAACCATTGCTCCACCTACAAGCATCACCACACCAGACAAAATCGGCGTAAATCTCACGCCCATCTTGTCCAAGATAATTCCCGCAAATATCAGGAAAAACACAAAAACATTCAGAAACGTTTCTGCACCTGTATAGTTACCATAGTCTGTAGCGGACCAGCCCAAAGCCGATGTAGGCAATTCCGATTCAAGCGGTGACAGGATATCTACAAATATATATCCAAAAAACATCGCCGATGCCAACAAAACCAACGCACTCCATCGTGCCCAAGGATTGTCATCAAGAAATTTGTGAATCTTTTCTGTCATTTCATTTACTTTTGATTGATTATTATTTCCTTTCTTTGCAAAATCGCAAATATTCCGCAAAATTACTCATTTATTTTCATTTTCCACACAAATCACCCTGAAAAAGTTGCCAAAAAATTTGGCAGTTTCAAAAAAAATACTTAACTTCGCTCTCGCAAAGCACAAAATGTTTAGGATTATTGCTATCTAATATGATAAACACATAATCATTAAGATTTTTTCCTATCACCACCCCGCGCTTCAAGGCTCGTTGTAATGCTACGCACTATTATTTAAATTATTCATCAACTTAAAATCTTATTCGACATGAAAAAAACCACAAAAACAACTGAATGGAACATCATTTCCGCACTCGCAGAAATAGTTGAAACCGCACAATTCTCTGCGCTAACACCCAAATTCTGGAAATCCGTCGATGAACCCATGAAATACCTCGTCAAAAAACTCGGGCTCACCCCCGACCAAGTCCTCATCATCGCAATTCTCACAGACATTGGCGGATGCGTCACATGGAAAGACATTGCAGATTTCCTTAACATTCGCCGAATTAACGTCATGACACTCACCGACGAGATAGACGACCTCATCATTAACAAAAGGTGGGTCGTTAACGCCGCCAGCGTCACTTCTTACCGCGGATTCCAACTCGCCAACGGTGTCATTAACGCTCTACGGCACAACGAAGTTTTCACACCAAAACCCATCGAAAACCTCACCAATTCCGAATTTCTGTCTACCATATCATCTTACATCGAAGACAACGACATAGACAATCACGCAACACAAGACAACCACATCAAATACCTAAAAAGCATCGTCAAAAAAAACACACACCTCCCAATCTGCGCCGAAATAGAAAACCTGGAGGGACTGCAATTCCTCGTCATTATCCATGCACTCGCACAATACTATTTATACGGCGTTAACTGCCAAATAAACTCCTCTCAATTCTCAAATACCGCCACTTTCACTTTCAGGCGTGAAATGTCAAGCGGAGAAAGCAAACTTTTCACTTCAGACCTTATCGAATTCTACTGCGAAGACGGTATGATTGACACCGACTTCTACAGAATTTCTGACCGTGTAAGGAACGTACTACTCACCGACTTCACTCCCGAAATGGACCGTGACGACTGCAAACAAGACAAATCACTAATCCTACCAGAATCCATCACAGACAAAAAGCTCTTCTACAACCCCGAGGAAAAAATGCAAATTGAAAAACTCGCTTCACACATATCACAAGACAAATACTCCATCATCTGCAAAAGACTCGATGAAAAGAAAATGAGAAAAGGTTTCACATGCCTTTTCTACGGAACTCCCGGCACTGGAAAAACAGAGACCGCACTTCAGCTCGCCAAAACCACCGGCAGAAGCATCATGCAAGTCGACATCTCCGAAATACGTGACAAATGGGTCGGACAAAGCGAAAAAAACATCAAAGCAATTTTCCGCAGATACGCAAACAACTTAAAATCTATGGAAGTAACACCTATTCTATTCTTCAACGAAGCCGACGCCATCTTCAACAACCGCTCTACGCGCGCCGACTCCGCAGCAGACAAAATGAACAACACCATTCAAAACATCATCCTGCAAGAAATGGAAAACTTTGAAGGCATACTAATCGCCACCACCAACCTCACCACCATGCTTGACCCGGCATTCGAGCGTCGATTCCTTTATAAAGTTGAATTCAAAGACCCGCAGACCGACGTCAAAGCTAAAATCTGGAAATCCCTCATCGAAAACCTCTCCGACAAAGACGCTCACTACCTCGCCGAAAAATACAAATTCTCCGGAGGACAAATTGAAAACATCGCACGAAAATACAACATGGAATACATTCTAAACGGAGTAGTTCCCACAATCGACGTCATCGACTCTTTCTGCGCAGCCGAAATAATCTCAAAAGCCAAATACCGCACCACCGGCTTCGCCGTATAACACTCCAACATACCCCCAAAAAAAGCAGGGCGCACCTTTCCGGCGCGCCCTTTATCATAAACTACTCCACCCCCAAAACAAGCTCCATCGCCCTCTCACGGTCAGAACTAAACGTAAAACAGCCCGTCACGACCTTAACATTCTTCTTATCTACAATTTGACCGCGAACAGCCTCCAGAGCCTTCAGCTTATCAGAACTAAAACTTATCAGCTTCAGCAAGCCAGCCACCTGCTCACAAGTAAACCAGCATCCAAGAGCCGCAAGACGAATATCACGCACCTTATTGTCAGAAAAGCTCTCCTTCTTGACAACATCATACAGATAATCATAGTCCGCTTCACACATCGCATACACCTCATGCCCATGCGACGGACGATGATGAGACTCATATCTCACACCGCCTTCTTGCTGAGCCACTCCCGCAGCCCTGCACACCGGTGCCATCACACACAGCACCATTATTACAAAAAATATCCTTTTCATATATGCCATTATTATTTTCATTTTATAAAAACCATTTCGCAGCCACCAGCTGCATCACTCCGCAAAGTTACACAAAATCCACGAATTTTCACAATTCACGAATATGATTTATTCTCCAAATCACACGAGCATTTTACAATATTTTTCAATATATCTTGCAGAATACACAACAATTCACTAACTTTGCCACAAAATAAAAAATTTCTACTATTATGGGAATGGTATTAACACGATACAACATGCTCACGCAACTGCGCGATGAGACAAGAGACAACAATGTCAAACGATTTGAATTGACAGCACTTGTCTTACACGACCCGGATGATACAGACTTCTGTAATATGATTAAATCCGGATTTGACAGATACTGCATGATGACTGGCAAAAAGTTTCTTTTCATCACTTACGTAAAGCCTGACGAAAAATACAAACACGACTATTCAAGTTCCTACGTTTTTGAGCCGGAATGTCTTTACTATGACAGCGTTTATGATACCGACATGGAAAGAGATGCTATTTCGCTAATTCGCAATAGCTTTTCCATTCCCGAAACGGGCTCATATATGCTCTTATTCGACGACTTTGGAAACACCGAAAACAACAGCTTCGCCCTGATAAAAACAAATAAATCATCATTTGTAGGACAATTAGACCTCATTACCGCATATTGCGAAAACGACAGTCCTGACAAACTGTATGATAAATTAATTCAAGATTTAGGAGGCGACATCCGTAACCCTGAGATAAATGTTTTCTCCACTGTGCTTGGAATTGCTGCAACCACCAGCAATTTGAAAGACAGTTTTGAATACGTTCGCAAACAGCAAATAAACGATGCCTTCTCTTTTGTTGAAACTCAACGTAATTATATATCTAACTCCGTAAAAGGACAAGACTGCGATTCTGAAGACATCATCGACAGCATATCACAAAGGCTTATCGAGCTATATAATCTGCTCTCTAAACTAAAACTCAGTAATCCTTCGCAAAGGAGGTCTCAAAGACCGTCTAACAGTCATTTTGGCAATAGACCACCAAGAGGTGGGTATGGAATGTACTTTGAAGATGAATATGCAACTTTTCAACATGATGACAATTTAGCTGTGCGTTTAGAAGAAGCATTTGATGAACACTATAAAGAATTTAGCGAACGTAGCAAGTGTTTCTTTGAAACTCTCATCCATCTACTGCATCTTCCCATGAATAATCTCATAGACTATTCATACTTCGTTATATATTTCGCCAAAATCATAGAACAGGAGTTAAACCTTTCTATCGGACAATTAATTCGAGAAAGACTTGGTGTCCCTATGCCGGACTTCTATAACATAGTTTACTTTGCCATAAATAATTTATACGTTTACACCAACAACAGAAACGTTAATTTCAATCAACCTCTACATCCAAATTCAAATGACAGGACCCTTAAATATGTCACTATTGGAGAATTATTATGTTCTTTAGAAATAATGAATGATAACTATGAAGACTTTTACGCATTAAGTCCGGTTGATTTAGGTACTATCTATTCATTTAGAGATTTACGCAATCGTTGTTGTCACTCGGAGATTATAGACGACGTCGATTTAAATGAAGTTACTAATCAATTCCTCTATTTTTGCGATTATTTACTTCCTGAATTATGCGAAATAAAACGGTCCCTTCGAAGTTGAACAACGCACTGATATAATGATTTCTCAACAATAATTCTGAAAAAGTTGCCCGGTAGCTATTTGCCTGCCGGGCAACTCAACTTTAATTAACTCTGAAAAAAAACGTACATTATGGAAAATACATATATCCTTTTACGCCGTCATTCCCTTTTCCCTTTTCCTGCGCTTGCACACCTCAAGGCTGCTCAGGTGATGACTGAAATAGCTTGCCGCCATTTTACTTGAATAGACCAG
>JBJECS010000027.1:0-4913 GCA_051871335.1 Muribaculaceae bacterium
GTTCCAGAGATCCATGACATCTCCCGGTGAGGGCTGTGAGGAAGAAAGATTCTTTCATAGCCTGTTCGTTCCACTTCATGTCTGCAGCGGGAGCCATGTGTCCTCGGTCGTATCCGGTGTATTTATAGTCCCAGTCGTCCGGGCATCCGGGTACGTTTTCATCGCAAGTGAATTTGTCGTATCGAGGTTCTTCTCCGTCGGTCTCGTCTGCCGTCAGTTCCCATGCCACCCAGTTTGGGATGTGCAGGCGAGGGTTGAAAGAGACAGTCATTCCGGAATACTCCACGATGTTTTCTTGGAGTGCGGGATTAGTCTTCACCTGTAGCAATTTAGCAATGTCAATGGCGTTGTTTTCAATGCTGTCTGCCGTCTGTGTGTGTGATGACGGTGAAGAGCAAGACAGTACAGTCTGTGCTGAAATCCAAACGATAGTTACAAATGCGATGAGGATGGTAGCCATCCGCACTTGTGAGGAGAATTTGTTTTTATGTTTCATTTCTGCTTAAAAGATTGTAGAGTCGTCGTATACGGTGACGATGTTGTTGTTAAGAAAATACCATATATATCCACGAACATTTTTGAAGCCGAGATTTTTGTAAATCTTGACGTATTCAGAGACTTGGTTGGTATATTTAGTTTGGTATTGGTCATTTCCGGTCTTATAGTCGATGATGTCAACAAATCCGTCTTGAGTCATTACAACGCGGTCAGGTCGTTTTATATCGCCATTTTCAGAGATAATTGGCATTTCGTTAAAAATCTGCTTAAAGTTTACAAACCAAGGACTTGCGCTAGAGTATTCCAAAGCTGTCTTGAGCTCTTTTTTCCACTTTGCAGCGGTATCGGAATCAATTCCAACAATGTTTGTCCAGCGAAGGAAAGCCCAGTTGAGGTCTTCCGGGTAAACAATGTCGCTCAATACATGGTGGAGGAAAGTTCCTTTCTGCCGAGCGTCATTTGGGTCGAAGTTGTCCGGGGTAGTGGTAAGTGGCTTGATATATTCGGTATTGTTCATTGCATTTGGGTCATCGTCGGTCTTAGGAAAGTAAAGAGGCATACTGTGGGACTGACATTTTGCGGGTGTGATGTCTGTAGCATCGTCGTTAGACTTTTCCTGAGGTCTGTCGAAAAGTTTGCCTAAGAAGTATGTTTTGTTTACAATTTCGTTTTGTATATCATTGCCATTGTCGTCATTAGTGTTTTCAGTGTAGCTGTATTCTCTAGTTTTAATATCTGTGAGGTATAGTCTGATGTCTTCATTGAGTTTTCCTTCAGAACTCGCTATTATGTCAGTTTCTCTCTCTAATCTATCTAAGGCATTTATGATATACCGAGATGCTGTTTCTCTATCATTGCCCTTACTGTCTTTAGTTTGACCGGATATATATGCAATCAGGACGTTTTTAGCGCGAGTAAGAGCGACGTAAAGCGAGTTAAGCTCGTCGATACGTTGTATTACAGCCATTTTTTCGGCTTCGTCTTTAAAATGCGATAAGCTACAATCTTTATCAGACTGAATAAATGCATAAGGAGGGATGCAGTCTTTTAAATTTTCCGGAATGTCAGGGAAAATATCGTCAGCATTAATATTTACCCATTTTTTAGGTGCCTTATGTCCTGTGTTTAAAAAATTCCATTTAGTGACGAATGGCAACAAAACGACGGGAAATTCAAGTCCTTTAGCTTTGTGAACGGTAAGGATAGTAATGTTATTAGGGTCTTTTGGTGAAGAAATGCAGGTGTTTTTTTCTCCAAAATTGTCCCACCAGTCGAGGAATGAATCGAGGTCGGGATTATTTTTTTGTGCAAAGTCAATGACGGCGTCTTGAAAGACGTGTATGTATTGGTTGTCTCGCTCGATGAGGGATGCCGGAAGGGTTGCGATAATGTTGTCGACAGTGCAACCGATATCGTCGGCATTTAGTGTGAAGTCAAGGTCTTGTTTGATATCGTTATTACCGTTGAGGAAAGTGGAAATAAAAGCGTCCGTGGCATTATTTGGGTTTTCAGGATTTTCGGCTATAGCATTTTCAAAAAGAGCGGAGAACGTGGCGAACGGCATTTTTTGGTCTTTGGCGTTAGCGTGGTGTCCGTCGTCATTGTCATCAATCGCCTGGACGAAGGCACGGATTGTGTTTACAATAATTTTGATTGACGGGGCATTGGATATTTTTTTCCCCTTGTCAATCTGAACGCCGATAGATTTGAGAGGCGAGTTATCGTCAGCCTTATTTTTAAGGTCATTGATTGCGTCAATTATGCTGTTTGCATTCTCGTCGCCATCTCTGTAGAGAATGGCAATGTCTGATGGCAAGAAGTGGCGTGTTTCAATGAGTGTCTTAAGGTCATTTTTCAGTAGTTCCAGTTCATTTTGCATGTCGTGAAGAATCTGCAATCTGACGTATCCCGGAATGTCCTTGCTGCTGCCAGGAATAGCTTGTGCAACAGTATAGTAAGGGTTTGGCTGCCCGAAATTCGTGTCTAAGGACATTGAAGAAAACAGGGTGTTGTTAAAGCGAATGATTGTAGGAGCAGAGCGCCAGTTTGTATTTTCAGAAATAATGTTGCCCACTACTTTGTTAGGCTCTAAATCATTCTGAACTTCAGTGTTGAGTAGTTCAGGGTCGGAATTTCTGAAACGATATATGCACTGCTTAACGTCGCCAATGATAAGGTTGTCGTTTCCATTAGCCATGCTTTCCTTTAGTAGAGGCATCATGTTTTCCCACTGCATTTTTGAAGTGTCTTGAAACTCGTCCATGAGAAAGTGTCGAAGCCTAACACCGAGCCGGTCGTAAATGAAAGGCACGTCGTCGCATTTGAGGATTTTAGAGATAAATTCAGTGGAGCTTGAGACTAATACAATATCATTGTCGGTACAATATTTTTCAATACCTTTTCTTACTTCGCTGAGTAGTCCGAGAGCGTAAATGTTTTTTAGCAGGACTTTAGCAGTGAAGTATGTCTTGTCGGAGAGGAAAGCCTTGTAATCTGTGATGGTTTTTAGAATTGCATTTTTAAGGTCCTCGTGATTAGTATTTTCAATGGGAGTTCTTCTCCTTTGTTGGGTTCTATTGAAATAAGAATTAGGGTAAGTGTCGTCGGGAATATTTTCATCGATTTTGCTTTCTCTGATTTTATCGAAAAGAGCCTTTTTTTTGAAGAAACTAAGGCATTCGTATTCTTCTAATAGCTTATAAACATTATCGACGTTATCTTTATTTATCCTCTCAAAAGAACGGATAGGACCATTTTGGTCTTTGAGCCAATCTTCAAATTTTAATAGCTTGTCGGTGTCTTGAAGGTAAGTGTTTAATTCTGAAGCAAATCTTTTGTAGTCCTCATTCATCAGCTTGTTGATGTCAGATATAAGCGTTCTAAAAGCGCTTTGGTCTCTGTCAAAAATGTTGCTGTAACCACCGTCGTTAATGATTTTGGTGATGTATTTTTTAATCCACTGATGAATAGGGCTATCGCTGTTACCAGTTTTATTGAGAATATTGCTGACGACAATTCTCAAAACATCGTTTTCGGCGAGAGAAACTTCAAAATCGTCGGGACGGTCAATTTCAGCAGCAAAAGTGCGAATGACTTGCTGGAAAAAAGAGTCGATAGTGCTGATGTTGAAGTAAGAAAAGATGAATAATACGTCGTAAAGGGCTAATTTTGCGGCGTCTGCGAGTTTCTTTTCGTCAGTATTGAAATACGCAATTAGATTTTTGCGGTAATTTGACTTTTTAGATGTGTTGGCGAGCAGGCATAGCTCCTTTATGATGCGTCGCTTCATTTCCTCGGTAGCCTTGTTTGTAAAAGTGATAGCGAGGATATGTGAGTGGTTTACATCAGTGTTTGAATATGGGTTGGATGATTTTTTAGAAATGAGCTTTGGTGTTGCGTCAGGAGATTTTGGAGAGGTTTGGTCTGTGAGGAGAAATCGGATGTAGTCGTAAGCGAGCTGGAAAGTTTTTCCCGAGCCTGCAGATGCTTTATGAATGCTGAGCATGATTGTGTGTTTGTTAAGTGATTAAATATCAGATAATTCTGGCTTTGAAGCCTGTTGCTTTAAGGTATTCCAGTACGTCTTTTCGCCTGTCGCCTTGGATGAGGATTTCTCCGCCGCGCGCAGAGCCGCCGGTACCGAGTCTTGTTTTCATTTTAGAAGCGATGTCTTTAACTTTGTCGTCAGAGATAGTGAAACCTGTAACGATTGTTGCAACTTTGCCACCACGTCCTTTTTTCTCGAGAATGATGTCGAGGGTGGAAGAGTTTTTTTCTTCTTGTGGCATTTCCTGTGCCGGAGTTTCATCGTCGGTGTGGGCAAAATTATTTCTTGCGGCAAGAAGGATGTCTTGCCATGAAGCGTCGTTATTCATTTTCCGATAGGTTTAAAGAGTCAAGTTCAAATCCTTCGTTGTCGTAAATGTAAATAGAGTCAGGGTCGAGGTCGTAGTATTTGTTAAGTTCGTTAAGGACAGATACAAATCTTACTTCGTCGATAGGGAGAGCGGAGTAGAAAGCCATTGCGGAGTCGGGGTTAAGAAGCAAGGCGTAGTGGTAGCAGTTAGTGGCAGATGCTACGTTTTCTTCTTCGTTTTGACGCTCAGAAAGCTGCATGAAGATGATAGAAAGTCTGCAGAGGTTATTGCAGCCGAGCCTTTGTATAGAGTCGGTGTTGCATATTTCCGATGCGATGACCTGTGCTGTTTCATAGTCGGCAGCCTGAAGCGCTACTTCGGCTGCAGAGATTTTCTCATGTGCCGATTGCCCAGTGCAACTTGAGAAAAGAGAAGCTAAAACCAGAATTACTGTGGCTATGATACCTGTGAATTTCATTATAGTGATAATTTTTGTTTGATTTGCAAATTTACATAAAATCCGCGAGATTTTACACCGGCAAGATAAAAAAACAAGGC
>JBJECS010000028.1:0-4885 GCA_051871335.1 Muribaculaceae bacterium
CCTTTTTCACTACAAAAGTAATCACAAAAATCCAATTACTCGCAAATTCTTGCAAATTTTTTTTATCCGCCTTTGCCATTGCAATTATTTAAGCTACCTTTGCACGGTAATATTAAAATACTTGATTATGGAACAGAAACAAGAAATCAATATCGAAGCTCGCATTTTGAAAGCGAGAGAACTATTTCTCAAGGGGTATAACTGCTCACAGTCTGTTTTTTGTGCCTATGCTGACCTTTATGGCGTGCCTGAACAGATGGCACTGCGTATTTCTGCCGGATTTGGCGGCGGAATCGGACGTAGCCGGGAGACGTGTGGCACTGTCTGCGGAATGGTAATGCTTTCAGGGCTTGAAGCGGGACAGACGCAGGAAAATGACAATAAACAGAAACAAGCTAACTACGAGCTTGCCCAGTCTCTTATGGCAAAATTTAAGGAAGAAAACGGAAGCACCATTTGCCGGGAACTTTTAGCTATCCGCAAAGACGCTAAAGTAATCCCTGTCCCCGACGAGCGCACTGCCGAATATTACCGTCAGCGACCATGCCTCAGAATGGTTGAGTCTGCAGCAAGAATTTGGGGAAAGTACATCGCTGCTAAATAAGACGGTTGAATATCCCCATTATACAAAATTTAAAGGTCTGCCGACGATTTGTCAGCAGACCTTTTTTTGCCGTCAATATAATTGTGGATAGTTAGTTTATTTTACTACTTTTTCAGCAGAACCGTCTGAGTAGCGGATTATGTAAAGACCTTTTGCTGCAGCATCAAGGCTCTTTACATTGCGACCCTGTAAATCATATACAGAGTTGACGCTTTTGCTTTCTGTTGCGAAATTGCCGTCTATGCCTGCATCTTCGCTATAACCTACTACTATAGGGTCTATTACCATCGAGTTACCGGACCAGTCTTCGCCATCGTTGAAATATACAAATGCGATGTTGATGCTCTTACCGTAATATTTTTGGATATTTACGATGTATGGATACATATCAGTGATAGCATCGCGGTAATATACTTCGCGGTCTGTCATTGTGGCGCAGACATCTTCTGCAAGGTCAAATGCCTTTTCCCACGTCTGCATGCCATCTGTTGATACCATTACAGTGAGGTTACATACTACTTTTCTTTGTGGATATGTAAGGCCGCTCCAGTCAAAGTCTCCGGTATAATATACATTGAAAAAGTCTGCTGCCAGATTAAACATCAGAGCATCGCCTTCTACCGGTGTTATGGTCGGGGTGACAAGCCATTCATTTTGAGGAGCAAGTTTGCAGTAGTCTCCGTCATAGGTAAAGTGGATAAACACATCGTTGTTTCCGTCAGGTGCTACTGGTGTCCAATAGCCGTCACCGCCTGTGTAAGCATACCAAGTATTGTTTACGTTGTGTGATAGCATTTCCTCTGTTGGCTTGTGAGCTTCTGTGTTTATCTCTGTCCATCCTTCTGGTATCCAGTCAAGTCCGAAGCTTGTATTGTATCCCTCAAAGCTTTCAAAGAATGTCGGATTCTCCGGTATTGTGATGTGGCTGATTTCTGAGCGTGACTGTATTTTTGAGTCTTTACCGGTGTATTTGCGATATATCCTGCCGGTCTCATCTTTTACAATTTGCTGCTCGATTGATGTGCCATTAACTGTTCGTGACTTTAATACTTGTTCGCCGGTATTTCCTGCAAAAATCACTACTGTTGACGCTAATAATAGCGATGATAGTGTAAATAATTTCTTCATTTTGATATTATTGAAATTGTACTTATTGATATTGACGGCCGTTATTTTGGTCTTTATGCTGCAAAATTACACCAAATATTCTGATTATGCAAAAAAATTTGCAAGTGTATAAATTTATTTCTTCCTTCTCCACACAATATAGTTGATATTGCGGTGCGGTCTTCTGTTTTTTACTCCGAATTCATGTCGCACACCTTCAGCATCTACTGCCCAGCCATATGTGGAGCCCCCTGTGAGGTATATTGCCTGGTCTGCGCCAAGGTCTACGAGTGCCTGTGAAAAATCATGCATAGACTCTTGCGTGAGAGTCTCTATCATAATGATATTTCCATCAAAGTCGCAGATTGCGCGGCGAATAGACTTTCCCTTATGTGTCCGGTGATACAGCTTCCCGTCTTCTACTAATGGGAATTGGCGGAAGAAATATCCATCCGTGGTAGTCGCTTCCTCAAATAGTGGCGAATTGTCTGCTACGCCCACTGTCACCTTTCCGTTTATTATGGCACAATATCCCTTTTTGGTCAGCCCCCATGCCAGTGGCTTGCCTTTCAGTACGTATGCGCCCAAAATCTTGCCATTGTCTGCGCGATAGTCTGCTGCCTGCGCAGCATATACCACGTCAGCGTCGTTATAATTCATCTTGCCTACATGCAGGGTCGGTACCGCATTGTGAGGAATATAAATCTTCATCTGGATATCATTCATCATTGTGTCGCGGATTTCGCAATAGCCGGGAATGTTGTCTGCTATTTGCTCCACATATATACCCTGGGGCTCTATGTAGTCTTCAGGATAAACTTCCATGCCGTACTCTTCTTCTATGACATCTTCCTCCGGTGGGGCAGAATAGCCGAATGTTATAAACAAATATATTGCGGCAAGAAGTATCAGCCCCAAAATAGAGAGGATGACGATGCCGAGGATTTTTAGCCATTTTTTCCATGGCTTTTTATCATTCGGCTCAGGTTCATTGCCTCCTGCCTCATTGCCGGAAGTACCCAAGACTCGGATTTGATTGTCGTCTATGTCATTAAATATTTCCATAAATCAGTCCTCTTTTTCTAATAGCTCCTTTATTTGCTTCAGTGCATCTTTCGACGCCGACAGGATATGGCTGAAATTTGCTGCGTCAGACATTATCAGTTTTTGGCGTGTCAGATTTATGTAGTAAATATAGTTGCGGTTTAGGATTAGGCTTTTTCCCGTGCGGATAAACAGTGAGCCGGATGTGCCGAGCTGCATGTTAATCATGTCCTCTATCATGCCTAATTGCACCGTCACCGTTCGCACTTCTCCGTCTACTTGCATGATTGATGAGTAATTCCCGTCAGAGGATATATACACTATATTCTCCGGCTTAATTCTTACCAGTTCTACCGATGTGGATATGACCAAGTGCTTACTCATCTGTTGCGCAGTTCTGACCTTTTTTTGACGTTGCAAAGTTAATAGATTTTTTCCAATTTTACACCATTAAATATTACAGAATGTACAAAACCGCCAGCCAAACGTGATTTTATACAGTAAACCGCCACGTTTATACATCGTGCTGTTTTTATCTTGTGTAGTATCAGTGTGTTACGTAACTTTGTGACATAAAATTAACAAATAGCTAAACAATTAGACAATCACAAGACATGAAAAAATTCCTGCTCAAATCGTTCTACACACTGTTTTTTTTAGGTTTATTGACCGCCTGCACTTCTGAACCTATGACTGATGTGGAAGCGCAAAAATGGATTGCTGCATTTACACCGTCAAGGATTGACCATGACGCGATAATTCGTATTGAGGCTACAGACTCTCTCCGCAGACACATCAAAAAGGACTGTGACCTCAATGACGTTTTCTACTTCAGTAGCGACATTGACGGCACTGCTGAAATTTCACCGAGCGGTTATTTCATAGACTTTGTGCCGGAGAAGGATGCTCTGGAAGAAGGAAAGAAATACACTTGCCGGGTGCGCCTGTCTGAACTTACCGACGTGGATACACTTAAAGATTTCTCCTTTGATTTTTATGTAGAGATTAGGCAAATGATGTTTGACGACATTCATCTGTCTATCGACCCTGATAATTCGCATAATGTCAAGATTACCGGCAAATTGCTTTTTAGTTTTCCGCCGGTGCAAGAAGAATTGAAGTGTGATATGATTGAGTGCGACGGCTCTGCATTATACACTACATTTACACCCACAGATAAAGACAACTGCTATGCTTTTGTCGCTAAGGGTATTAAGAGAAAAAATAAAGATTATACAGCAAAAATAGGATTTAGTAATGTTTTAGGTTATAAGTGTGATGAAATGTCTGTCCGTGTGCCGGGTTTGGATGATTTCGTGCTCCTGTCCGCAGAAAGACGTGACACGGCAGAGCCTTACATTGAACTTGAATTTTCTCAGCCTCTCTCATCTGAGCAAAGCCTTGACGGACTCGTGTCTATCAACGAGTTTGAGAATGTTAAGATTGAGCGAAATGGGGCTAAAGTCAAGCTTTACTACACCGCTAACGGACTGACATCTCTCACTTTGCACGTCTCTGAGCTTGTAAAAGCTCGAAACGGACAGCAACTTTCTTCTGATTTTGAACAGACTTTTGAGCAGGAAGTTATTCCCCCGGCAGTTGAACTTCCCTTCACGGGAAATATCCTGCCGGATGGGAATAACCTTTCTCTTCCTTTCCGTGCCGTAAACCTTGCCGCTGTCGATGTCAGAGTAGTGAAAATATACACCTCTAACGTGATGCGATTTTTACAGACCTCAGATTACGACGATGATTGGTATTATAGCCTCAATAGATACGGAAAGCTTATTTACAGCCATACTGTCAGGCTCGACTCTGACAAGAAACTAAACCTGCACCAGTGGCGAAATTTTTCAATAAATCTAAACGGTCTCTTCCGCAAGGAGCCCGGTGCTATTTACCAGATTCGTATCACGTTCCGCAAGGAATACTCGCTTTATGGACGAGAGAAACCCGACGATTTCAAAATTATCGACGGAGTCACCGAGGCTGAGTGTGACAAGTGGGATAATTGCAACTACGACGCTAATGTCATCCCTTATGATACGAGACCGATACTTTATAATTGGAAAGAGCGCGACGACCCTACCAAAGACAGTTACTATTTGAATACAGAACGTATGATTGTCA
>JBJECS010000029.1:0-4861 GCA_051871335.1 Muribaculaceae bacterium
CTTTCAAGAAGTTGGACTCACTCTTTCACGGTTTAGCGGACAGTAATAAATAAAAACCCAGGGCTACCGTAAAACACGATAACCCCGGGCTTAATTTAATCATTATGAAAGTTTAGAAGAGAGGGAAAGTGGTGTTAGGATTGAGATACTTTTGTGCAAAAGAGTTGTCATCCATAGTGAGCATTACGATGCCCTGTACGAGCATTACAAAGCTCCATATTCCGCATGTGACCAATGAAAGTACAATGGTAAGAATACCTGCAGTAATCTTGCCAAGATAGAAATAGTGAATTCCAAGACCGGTGAAAATCAGAGCCAAAATAGAAGCAACGATTTTCTTGTTGTTGATTTCCTGATTGGGGTACTGTGGATATGCTCCAGGAGTATAAAAACCATTTACCGGTGGAGCGGGAGGAATGATGTCGGCAAGGTCAGGAATTTGTGAAGCCTGTTTCCATTCAGGAGTTCCGACTTCCCATACAAAAGAGTCACGATTAATGCCGTAGTTAATTAGGTCTTGCTTATTGAGAGGACCTACTTGCTTTCCTTGAAAATAGATAAAATATTGTGCCATAATATATTAAATTTTAATTAGTTCATCGTATTTAAAGTCCATAATTGCCTTAGAGCCAATGACACTATCCCAAAGCAAGGGGGAAATACCGTTACCCGGACGCTTCACGGTGATGTTTTCTTCAGTGAGAGTTTCTCCTGCCTTAATGTCACGAGCAGCAACGATGCTTTTGCGTGTGACGGTGATATTTGGGCGTTCCGATTCTGATACAGTCTTATGTTCATCCCCGAGTGCAAATTCAATATTGCGGATTGCAGCAACCATATCCGAAAGCTCTTTTGGGTCTAACGAAGCTTTATGGTCAGGACCAGGAAGTGTTTTGTCAAGGGTGAAATGTTTCTCAATTATTTCAGCTCCAAGGGCAACTGCAGCTACAGGTACTTCAATGCCTACTGTATGGTCGCTGTAACCAACCATTCCCTCAGGATTTATACTCCTAAGGGTGTTCATTGCAAGGAGATTGACATCGCGGAACGGAGTTGGATATTGAGTGTTACAATGGAGGAGAGAAATGTCTTCAGCCTTAATGCCGCCGTAAATGAGAATATTGCAAGCATCTTTAATTTCTTCAGGCATAGACATCCCTGTAGAAAGAATCACTTTGCCTCCTTTGCTCGCAATTTTGCGCAAATACGGAAGGTTTGTGATTTCACCCGATGGTATTTTCCAATAATCCATGTCAAGTTTAGCAAGGACATCAATGGAGACAAGGTCAAATGGTGTACTCATAAAACCGATGCCTTCATTTTTGCAAATTTCAGCGAGCTTTGCGTAATCTGATACCGGGAGATGAATTTTCCTACACATTTCGAGTTGAGATTCCTGTGCTCCAGTGGTTTCCTTTTGATACTCAGCTTTAGGAGCAATGGATGATATGACAAGTTCCGGGACAGCAGTCTGAAATTTGACGTAGTCAGCACCGGCTAATTTTGCCACCCTTATCATTTCGCAGGCACGTGAGAAATCTCCATTGTGATTTACACCAGCTTCAGCTATTATTATGGTTTTCTTCTTCATTGTTTAACATTTTGTAAATTTGACGTACTAAATTACCAAAAGGTTTCAAGAAACCAATGAAATTAACTGAATTTAACAAAATGGCGCTGTTATTTAATTATGGTTAAAATATCCTAAAATACTCGACTTTGGCATATCAAATTTTGTAACTTTGCAAAAAAAACGAAGGCATGAAAGGTGGAGATATTGTCTATTAATTTCAAATGAAATTATAGTTTTGAAGCACTGTTTCAGAAAAAGTTTCCAATAATGTAAGATAATTGAAAGTTTATTTGTAATTTCGCATAGAATTTTGAACTAAAAATTAGGTATGATAAAGAATTTGCTTATAACGGCTTTATTATTAATGCCATATGCATTAAGAGCGAGTGATTGTCCACTGAAGTTCTATTCAGATAGTGTATCTTCTGTGGGCATAGTTGTGTATGATTTACAGGAAGACCGGGAAGTATTTAACTATAATGGTGCAAAATCGTTAATTCCTGCAAGTACTATGAAACTGGTGACATCAGCAGCGGCATTATCATTGTATCCATACGACTATCAGTATGAAACGCCAGCATATATAGATGGCATTATAAAAGATGGCACATTATATGGCGACCTGATAGTAAAGGGGAGTGGAGACCCAACGCTATACAGCAGACATTTCCCAGACAATCAGACATTCATAGAAGATATAGTATCTTCACTGAAGGGCATGGGCGTAAAGCGAATTGCAGGGAATATGTCTGTAGATTTAGGTGACACAGCGAACCAAGGGAAACTTGGAACATGGGAAATAGAAGACGGATATTATGAATATGGCACTGGATGGTATTCATTTAATCACCGCGACAACGTATTTTGGTATAATCCCACGACATACGAGACTCGTCCAAGTAGTGTAATATTTGATGAAATGGTAAATACAGTTGACGGTAAGCTGTACCTTAACCAAAGTTTTGGCGCATCATACAATGAAATAGACAATACTGAAGAATTTTCAGAAGACACGTCACTGAAACTGCCAAATCCGAGACCAAATGACTTGTTTATTTCAGAGCTGTGTGAATGTATGGCAGATTCAAGCATCGTGTTTTTATATGATGAAGAAATAGACAATCAGGAAATTGATACAGATTCTATTCCGGTGGCATCATACTATTCACCAGCACTGAAAGCCATACTAAAAGACCTTATGAGCCGCAGCGATAATATGATGGCAGAATCGACATTACGTCTTCTTGCTCCAGGAAAGCCAATAAAAGAAGCTCTTAAAGTAGAAAAAGAGTTTTATGAGTCAAAAGGGATATCAACGGATATGTATACCATAAAAGACGGTAGCGGACTTTCACGCAGCAATGGCATATCACCAGCATTCCTTGTGCAAGTATTGAAAATGATGTCAAAAAACGAGGATTTCATAGACATATTCCCAAGAGCAGGGGTAGATGGCACACTAAAAAATACCTTTAAGGGAAGCGTCCTGCAAGGTCGAGCAGCACTGAAAAGCGGAAGTATGGGAGCTGTAAGATGCTATGCCGGTTATTTGCTCGATGATGACGACAATCCAAGGTATGCAGTAGCTGTGATGGTAAACAACTTCAAGTGCAAGCTACCGGAACTTCATAAACAAATAGAACTATTTCTCTCAAAATATTACGAATAATCATGGATGTGTCATTGAAAAAAGTGCTTATCAAGATTTCTGAACTGCAAATGGGCATTTTAGAAATGAATCCTGACGATATAGGTTACCAATCTAAATTAGAGAATATCTCTTCCGCTATAGGTTTTCTTATCAGTGCTATAGACTGTGAAAAAAAAGAGACTCCAAAAACAGTTAATTCTGCACTTACAGACGAGGAATTGGAAGACGTTTTTGTCCAAAACGTTAATGAAGAAAAGGCGGAAGAAATACAATCAAATGGAGCTACCGAAGGTGAGAGTGTCGTCACAGAGACCTGTTCCTTTGATGAAAAAGATGCCGATGTCAGTGACAACGAGGATGATATGCAAGAAGTTACTAATGTTGGTAATCAGTCATATCCTTCTAATCTACAAGATATTTTTGATGAAGATATTGATGATATATCAGGAGAAGAACAGACTGACAACGAGAGTACAAAAGAGCCAGTAGAAGAGGGCTTTGATGAGATTACTCAAGAAGAACCGATAGTGCAAGATAACATTATTTTTAGTCATGATGTTATTTCCGATGAAGAATCTGAGTCAGAACGAGAGCAAGAAGGGAAGAAGCTCACAGCTGTAGAAGATACAAAAATCAAAGTAGATGAGGTGCTTTCACGCCATAAATCAAAGGATATTTATAAGGCTTTTACGCTTAACGACAAGTTCCGTTTTCGCCGTGAGCTTTTCGGTAATAGTTCAGCTCAATATAATGAAGCTCTTGACCTAATATCAGAAATGGGGTCATACACAGAAGCAGAAGACTATTTCCTGAATAATTATGGCTGGAATCCTGAAGACGACAGCACAAAGGCGTTCCTAAAAATCATAGAACATCACTTTAATGCACAATAACGATGAGTGGTAAACTATATTTAGTACCAACCCCTGTTGGAAATCTTGAGGATATGTCTCCGCGAGCTATATCCGTTCTGAAACAGAGTGAGCTCATATTGGCGGAAGATACCCGTACCAGTGCTGTTCTTATGCGACATTTCGGGATAAACACTCCAATGTCAAGCCACCACAAATTTAATGAACACACTGCCATAGCGGGTGTGATAGAAAAATTAAAGGGAGGTGCTGTCATATCTCTTGTTTCTGATGCCGGCACTCCAGGAATATCAGACCCTGGATTTCTGCTATCTCGTGCTTGCCGAGAAAACGGGATAGAAGTAGAAACACTACCGGGGCCAACGGCTTTTGTACCCGCTCTCGTAAATTCCGGTCTTCCTTGTGATAGATTTTGCTTTGAAGGATTTCTGCCAGTAAAAAAGGGAAGGGCTACAAGACTTTATGAGCTGTCGAATGAAACGCGAACTTTTATAATTTATGAATCACCGCTAAGACTTGTAAAAACGCTTGAACAGCTTGCGGAAGTATGTGGTGGGGAGCGACCAGCATCAGTTTCACGAGAAATCTCAAAACTGCATAATACTACGCATAATGGGTCACTACAAGAACTAATAGAATATTTTCAAGCGAACCAACCACGCGGTGAAATTGTTATAGTTGTATCCGGCGTTTCGGAACAAAAAGAAGAAAAAATTCACAAAAACAAGTATAAAGACATTATTCAATCTTAAATTTTCAAGTTAT
>JBJECS010000030.1:0-4854 GCA_051871335.1 Muribaculaceae bacterium
AAGGCAAGCGTGTCCTCATATTCAAAGTGCCGGCTTCGCCTCGAAATATTGTAACGTGCTGGAAAGGAATAGCTTATGGAAGAGACGGAGAAAGTCTAAAACCGTTGAACCAAGCCAAGAGGGATGAGATACGACAACAAACTCCATTGCCCGACTGGACTGCGCAGTTAGTGCCAACTGCTACAATCAATGATTTGGACGAACTGGCAGTGGCTACGGCACGAGTGATGTTCAAAAAGGTTCACGCTTCAAACATTCCCGGTGCAGAGGTTGATGCTTGGAGTGTAGAAGACTTCCTTGCTCACAGTATGATGATGCGTGACGGACTATTGACACGTGCCGCTATATTACTTTTGGGAAAGCCTCTATCAATTCAGAAAATCCATCCTGCTGTGGCGCAGATTACATGGACATGGCAAGACGAGAATGATATCGTCCTTGACTATGAGCATTTTACCATCCCTTTTATTTTGACGGTCGATAAGGTTCTTGGCAAAATCAGGAATAAGACCATGCGTGAATTGCCCGGCGGAACACTATTTCCTGACACAATGAAACAGTACGATGAGTATACCATAAGGGAAGCATTGCACAACGCTATTGCTCATCAGGATTATACCTTGCAGCAGCGTATTGTCTTTGTGGAAGGTCCTGACACTCTTTATTACGGCAATGGGGGAAGTTTTATTCCCGGAACGATTGAAAACGCCCTTGAGCACAAGGGACCACAGTTACACTACCGTAACGAGTGCCTATGCCGAGGAATGGTTAATTTCAACATGATAGATACTGTAGGTCGAGGTATTAAGAAAATTTTTATAGAGCAGCGAAACCGTTTCTTCCCAATGCCTGACTATGAAATAGACAATGAGAATCAAACAGTCGGTGTAACTATCTATGGCAAAATGATTGACGATAAATATACAAGTCTGCTCCGACAAGAGACTCCTCTTACGCTGAAAGAGTGTCTATGGCTTGATGCTGTGCAGAAGCATAGACCAATCACTAAAGAAGCAGTCAAGCACCTTCGTGAAAAGGGATTGATTGAAGGACGTTCGCCAAATTTTATTATATCATTGTCTGTGGCTAAAATGACGCACCAAATAGGACACTATACAAGACTAAAAGGTCTTGAAGAGAATTTATTGAAACAGGCAATACTTCAATTAGGCAAAGATGCTGTTCCCGAAGGATTCAAACTAAATGATGTTTATGAGGCTCTACATCAACATCTACCTGCCTCATTGGGCCCGACATCCAAAAAGAGGTATTTGGGCAGACTATTATGCAAGATGATGATGGCACAATTACTTTCGGTTGAGGGTCGTACATGGAAGATAACCGAAGTCGGTTTAAGTCAATTAGGGTTATAATTCGGTTATAATTCGGTTATAATTTATCCCGTGATTTTTGGCTGTTAGAAGGTTTGTCCTTTGAGATATGTTGAATATCAATATGTTATGAAATTTATCGCAAAATAAGCCTGGTGTTAATTCGGTTATAATTTAGCCGTTTTTGGCTGTAAAATGGGTAATTCCCGAAAAATTAAATAACAGCTTATTGCCATATCAAAAATTATTATTAATTTTGTGGAAAATCTGATACCTTAAAACGTATAATAACAAAATTTAATCATGGAAAAATTAGACAAGATTGATAGACAGATACTTCAGATAGTAATGCATAATGCGCGTACTCCGTCAAAAGACATTGCTGTCGTGTGCGGCGTTTCGCGAGCCGCTATTCACCAGCGTATACAGCGACTGATTGACCTTAAGGTTATCACCGGCTCCGGTTATCATGTGAGCCATAAGGCGCTTGGCTTTACTACCTGCACATATATCGGCATTAACCTCGAGCGTGGTGCAATGTACCGCGATGTCGTGCCGATGCTGGAGAAAATCCCGGAAGTAGTGGAGTGCCATTACACTACCGGTCCTTACACTATGTTCATCAAGCTGTATGCTCGTGACAATGAGCACCTTATGGACTTGCTTAACAATAAAATTCAGCAAATCCCCGGCATAACAGGCACAGAAACTCTCATCTCACTCGACTTGAGTATCGACCGTGAGCTGCCTATCGAAGTTTGATTGTTTTTTTGAGGCTGTTTCTTATCTCACAATTATTTTTTCAGTATATCTATTGCCGTTTGTTGTGACGGATATCAGGTAAATTCCGCGACTCACGCAGAAATTTGACTGCTTAGAGCCGATTGCGGTGGCTACCGTCTTGCCGTCAGGCGTAAAGACGCGGATATCGGCTTCAAAGTCGCTGCTTATCTCGATTGAGCCCGGTGCACTTGTCACGCGGTAAGGCTTAGGCATCTTTATTTGCTCAACAGATGTTGGGTCGCTTGGCTCGGGAAGCCTCATAAGATACCAGTTTCTGTGGCACGCGGAGACATCTGAGCCATATCCCCAAAGACCTACCGAAGTCCCGGCACCATAATTTTCTCCCTCAAGGTCTAATGAACGCTTGTCTGAATATCCTGTGCGGACTATTCTTACAAGGTTTCCGTAAATTGGCTCTACAGTAAACTGTTGTGAGCTGTCATCCTTCCACCAGTCAACGGAGAGATAGTATTCTCCTGTGTCTGTGAGGTATTCTTCCCACTGTGAAGTCTTTATCTTATAGCTGTCATCATTACCATTCGTAAACAGCCAAATCTGGTTGCCAATGAGGCAAGAGTTATACCAGTTCCATGATTCATTGTTTGGGTTTGGAAAGTCAATTTTCGCAAGCGCGTTGTTCTGACCTTTTCCGCCAAATAGCAGCTGTGTCTTGTTGTATTGAGGTACAATGAGGTATGTCACGCTTTCCTCTACTGGTACTGGTGTATAATCCTTTGGGTAGATGAATATTGGCACCTCTATTGTCGCGATGCTGCGTGGCTCAAGGGTAAAGGAGAGCTTTCTCCCGTCTATGCTTGTTGCGAGTTCCTTCCCGTCGCTGCTCTCGGTGGTGATATACGCGGTGGTGCCGTTTTCGATATGGCAGCCGAAAATGTCGGCATAGTGAGTCGCTGCCTCGTCGGTGTTGTTTATGGAAACGATTACGAGCTTCTTTCTGTCTGTGCTGACTGCCGCTACTGTCTGCGCATCCATTGCAGTGACGAATGTATAGCCCGGCTTAATGTATTTGCTGAAATGCTGGCGTACATAGTAGTTTTTCACTTTCCAGTAATACTGGTTTTCAAATTCGCCTCTCACCAGACACCAGTGGTCGTTCCACTCCTCGATATATTGCCAATCAACCCATGCGTCGGGGCGAAGGTATTCGATGTCGTCTATCAGTCGCTGGGCAAGGTCAAGGTGTCCTGCAATGCCATTTCCTCCCATTCCCGTCTCGCTCATCCAAAAGCGTTTGCCGTTAGTCCTGGCAAGAGTAGCAAGTTGGCAGCGGTCTTTGATGTTGCCTTCATATGTGTGTACATTCCATTGCGCCACTTTGTCAAGTACGCCGCCACTGATGTAAGTCGTTATTTCGCTTACAGCGGTGTTTACGCTTGTCTCGTCGCAGGCTGAAAGCTCTGTGCTGAGACCGGACTGCTTTAGAATTGGGTATATTACTTTGATAAACTCTACTTGTGAACTCGGGTCAAAGTGGCAACCCTCCTGTCCGCCACCGCAAGACCAGTAGTTTGTATTTGGCTCGTTAAATGGGTCAAGGGTGCGGAATTCTATCCCATAGGTGTCTTTGTAATGCTTGCATACGTCAACAAGGTAATTTGCAAATGCAGTGTAATATTCCGGTTTAAGGTTGTCCTTGCTTCCGTCTGTATTTCCCGCGCAGCACCCGCTGTAAGTCATGTAGTATGGAGCGGAATTGCTGAACGCTTCAAAAATGGCATCCGGGCGCTTTTCCTTGATTTTGAGCATTATTTTGCGCTGAGCGGCGTCACGCTCCCAGTGATATGAGTCGCCGTCATAGCTCTTAAAGCCTTCCATCTCCGCGCGTATACCCTTCCCGCTTGCCATATGGTGAAGGCTGCAGTTTCGGTTTTCCGGGTCATCACCGCCGGGGATGTTATAGCGGAATATGTTATAGTTCAGCCCGTCTTCGCTTACGAGCCAGTCTACGATTTCGTCAATTTTTTGGTCGTCCCACTTTCCGCACATATTTGCCCACCAGCATAGCGATACGCCCCAGCCTTCATGAGTCTGGTGTTCATCTACTACGTTTACGATATACTTGTGGTCTGCCGAAAATGATGGGAATACAGCGGCAATAACCAGGCTGATAAATGTTATTAATTTTTTCATGTTTGCGTGAATTATGTTTGGTGTAGCAAAGTTAACCTTTTATTTCATAATTAACAAGAAATACGGCAAATTTACATCATATTGTAAAAAATGAAAGTGCACATCTTCACAGATGCACACCTCCCTCATAACCAAAATTCAAGTATTTAATGTCTTTATTATGCAAAGAATGTATAAAACCGTATGGTTTATAGCCTATTACGATTTCTACGGCAAAGTTAATAACTTTTTCCTAAGGTTGATGTTGAAATCATTGAAAAAGTGTCAAAAATATTAAATTTAGGCAATTTTTTTTATTTTTAGCCTGATTTGCACGATTTTTTCATGAAATTCGGGTGATTGTCAGGCATTTTTTACGTGTACGTCCATCTGTGGGAACGGGAAGTTAATGCCATGCTGTGGAAGCTCGTTGTAGAATCGCTCATTGTAGTCGTAATATACGTCCCAATAGTTTTCGGTACGCACCCAGGCTCTGACTGTGACTACTATTGCGCTGTCGGCGAGTTTGTCCACGAAAATGGAAGGCGAGCGGTCTATACGTGGCAGCATGGCGGAGATGCGTGCTTTTTTCTTCTCGTTCCATTCCTCA
>JBJECS010000031.1:0-4841 GCA_051871335.1 Muribaculaceae bacterium
TAGCATCAAGCCGCACTTTTGTGTTTGTTCGCGAGATAGAGCAGCTGCTTAAGGGAAACCTAATCAAGGGAGGTGACCTTGAAAATGCTATTGTGATTTATGATACTCCGATGGCTCAGGAGCAGCTTGACCACCTTGCAGATCTTCTGCAGGTGCCTCACAAGCAGGTGACAGATTTCGGCTATATTAACGATAAGCCCCTTCAGCATAAGAATGAGCCGGCACGCCATAAGCTACTTGACGTAATCGGAGACCTTGCTCTCATCGGTCGTCCGCTGAAAGGCAAGGTAATCGCTATCAAGCCCGGACATGCACTGAATACGGCATTGTCTAAGAAAATCCGTCAGGAACTGCGTAAAGTGCCGGTACAGGCACCACTCTATAACCCATCGGTGGCTCCATTGATGGACGTTAACGATATTCGCCGTGCGTTGCCGCACCGCTATCCGTTCTTGCTCGTGGATAAAATCATAGAGCGCAGTGACTCCTATATCGTAGGCGTAAAAAATGTGACAGCCAATGAGCCATTTTTCCAGGGACATTTCCCGGAAGAGCCTGTAATGCCTGGCGTACTGCATATAGAGGCGATGGCACAGACAGGAGGTCTGCTGGTGCTTTCTCAGGTAGAAGCCCCGGAGAGATATTCTACGTATTTCATGAAGATAGACAACGTGAAATTTCGCCAGAAGGTAGTACCGGGCGATACACTAATATTCCATGTGTCGTTTATCACACCGATGCGCCGCGGATGCGCCGTAATGAAGGGCTATGCCTTTGTAGGCGAGAAAGTTGTATCAGAATGTGAGTTCATGGCACAAATCATCAAGAACAAATAAAAGAGAAAATATGCAACAACCACTATCATATATCCACCCAGCTGCAAAAATCCATCCAAGTGTAGTAATAGAGCCGTTTACCACAATAGCACAGAATGTGGAGATAGGTGAGGGGACATGGATTGGCAGCAATGTGACTATCATGGAAGGTGCCCGAATAGGTAAAAACTGCAGGATTTTTCCGGGTGCCGTAATTTCGGCAATACCTCAAGACCTTAAATTTCAGGGCGAGGAAACTGTTGCAATCATAGGCGACAATACGACTCTGCGCGAGTGTGTGACTGTAAATCGCGGGACGGCGTCAAAGGGCAAGACTGTAGTTGGCAGCAACTGCCTTCTGATGGCTTATTGCCATGTTGCTCACGATGCAGTAATTGGCAATAATGTAATAATCTCCAATGCGACTCAGATAGCCGGCGAGGTAGTAGTAGATGATTTTGCGGTAATAGGCGGTGGCACTATGATACACCAGTTCTGCCATATAGGCTGCCATGTGATGATTCAGGGTGGAGCTCTTATAGGCAAGGATGTGCCACCATACGTAAAGGCCGGTCGTGAACCGCTGGTATATTCAGGTGTAAATTCCATAGGCTTGCATCGCCGCAATTTCACTAATGAGCAGATAAACGATATTCAGAATTTCTACCGCTTCCTGTATCTGTCGAAGTATAATGTTTCTGAGGCTCTTGACCATATAGAGGCAGAGCTGCCTCAGACTCCGGAGCGCGATGAAATCATTGCATTTATACGCAATTCAAAGCGAGGAATTATCAGAGGGTACAGTAAGTAATAGTAATTATAACACTATAAAAGATATTTGATGAAAAAAGAAGTAGCGGGCGTCGATTAGTCCGTTACTTCTGTTTTGAAGCAATAGGTTGGATAGCAATAAATGACGATTCTGTTAGTGAAATATAGCGTGATTAGATAAACGGATAGGAAAATATTATGGCGAAAAATATAGTTTTGAATATACCTCATTCATCAGTGAGTGGAATTTTTGATGAAAAATTAGGTAAATGGATTTGTAACCCACACTTCATAAATGACTGTGTGAACAAATGGACAGACTGGTGGACTGATATGCTTTTCACAATACCGGATATGGCAAATATTGAAAGGGTGGTATTTCCGTATTCAAGGTTTGTTTGTGATGCTGAAAGGCTCAAAGATGATGTTATGGAGGAAAAGGGACAAGGCATCATCTATACGCATTTTGGAGGCTATAAACGAGGCGTGCTCTCAGAAGACGCCAAAGCGTTTCTACTGGGAGAATGGGAAAAACATAAAAAAGACCTCTCAAGGCATATAGGTGAAGAAACGGTCTTGATTGATTGTCATTCATTCCCAAGTGAGTTGGCAAATGTGGATATTTGTATCGGTTTTAATGATGATTGGTCTTATAATGAGAAACTTGTTACTGAAACAGTCAGTCTATTTGAAAGAAGTGGATTTTCGGTTGGTTTAAATGAGCCATTCTCAAACTCAATAACACCTGTCAGCGAACATCGATATGCTTCCTTCATGATTGAGGTCAATAAGCGGGTCTATATGGATGAAAAACGAATGCAACTCGTAAGCAATTCTCATCAATGGATGAGATGGTATGACTGTTTGAAAAGAATTTATGAAAATATTTTGGGGCAATAAGGCAATGAACCGGCGCAAAGGGGTGCTTTCTGAAAAATGAAGTAGTCAGACATTAGAGCCCGTTTTAAACAGGCTCTAAAAAATCTTCTTCAGGGGCTCAATAAGGTTTATTGCGTCTTGGCTGATTTGTGCGGGCACGATTGTGGCGTATCCCCGGTCGAGCCAATAGAGGTCAGTTTCATCGCAGTCGGGCTCTTCGTTGATTATAGTTCCTGTCAGCCAATAGAAATCTTTGCCGTTTGGGTCGGTGTATTTCATATATTCCTCGGTCCAGTGACTGATGGCAGTGCGTACGACCTTAATACCTTTGATTTCTCCTACGGGGAAGTTAACGTTAAGGCATGTGCGATATGGAAGCCCGTTTTCCAATATTTTGCGAGCAATATTTGTGATATGTGGTGCGCATTGCGAGAAGTCTACGTCCATAGAGTGGCTGAGGATAGAAAAACCGATGGAAGGAATACCTACCATTGCACCCTCGAAAGCAGCGCCCATCGTGCCGGAGTAAAGGATGTTGTTTCCGGCGTTGCTTCCATGGTTAATGCCAGTGACAACAAGGTCAGGCATACGGTCAAGGAAAGTGTGAAGAGGCAGTTTTACGCAGTCGACAGGAGTACCGTTAACGGAATACATTTTAGCGCCGTTATAGTCGTCGTATTGCTTAACGCGGAGAGGTGAATTGATGGTCATGGCAGATGACATGCCAGATTGAGGCAATTCCGGGGCTACAACAACTACATCTCCGAGGTATTTCACGCAATCTACGAGCCTGCGTAGTCCCGGAGCGTTAATGCTATCGTCGTTGCTGATAAAAATCAGAGGTTTTTCTTCCATAAAAAGCGTTTTAATCAAAAGATAAACAACAAAGCCCGCATTAGCGGGTTTTATTTTGAGGTTCCTAGCAGAATCGAACTGCTGTAAACGGTTTTGCAGACCGGTGCCTAACCACTCGGCCAAGGAACCTTGCTGTGGTTTTGCGAGTGCAAATTTAAGAATAAATTTTTGAATGTGCAAATATTTTGAAGATTATTTTGCATCGCTATTGTCAGCAAGGTTTGTATGTGGTTGAGTTATAGGCTATTATATTTTGATTTTTATTCCGGCAAAGATGCTGCGCGGCATCATTGGACCGTATATATAGCCGGAGTCGCGGTTTTCACCTTTGTCAAAATCGTTTTGGTAGCTGTCAAATAGGTTTTGTACTCCTGTATTTATTTGGAGAGTGGAGTAGTCGAAGATTTTGAAATCGTAAGAGACTTTGAATGTAGCGTCGAGGAAAGATGGAGTCTGAACAGCGACGTCGATTTCTGTTCCAGAGCCGGCGAGGTGCTGCACGAGCATAGGCCCTGTGTATGTGCCTGTAAAACCGAGTGTGAGTGGCTTTATAGGATTGTATTTCAGTGTGAAATAACCGTAAACGTCAGGAGTCTTGAACATTCTTTTTTCAGCCGGGACATTTTCATTTTCACTCCATACTTCCGGCAGCTTGTATCGGCTTTTCTGGAGAGTGATGCCCGCCTGAGCCTGAAAGCGAGAGTTAAGAACAGCTTTAGCCTCGAGGTTACAACCCCAGACGCGAGCGCCACTGCCATTGTATCGCTCGAGTACTTGGTTTCCTTTCTCGTCGGGCTCGTCGAGGAGACGGAGTGCGAAAACGTCCTTTAGGTCTGTGTAAAAAGCCTCGAAAAGAACGTTAGCCTGAATGTTTCCAAATGTATGATACCAATCGACTGAGCCACTAATGCTGTTAGAACTTTCTTGCTTTAGGTCTTGTGCAAGTATTGTGACAACACGGTCTCCCCCAACGATAGCGACATGAAAGTCTTCGTCGTATGCCTGGGGAGAGCGGAAGCCTGTGGAGTAAGAAAGTCGGAAGTTTAGGTTTTCCGAAGGGTTGAATCTGATGTTGGCGCGGGGAGAGAAAATAGGGTTGGAAATAAGAGAGTGTTTGTCCATACGAGCACCGACGAGAAATCCCCAACGGTCTGTACGCCATTCGTTTTGTGCATAGACGGAGTGGATTCTAACGTGCTGGCTTACGTCGTGGTCATAGCCAAGAGTGACGTCGTTCAAGTAGTTGTAGTTAAACTCAACTCCGGCAGTAAACTCAGCCGGCATGAATAAGAGGCGAGAAAAATTTCGGATATATTGTCCGCCGAGGACACCAACAAAGTCTTTTGTTTTGCCATAAGCGTTCTCGTCCATTCCGCTGCCATAGTAGCTGTTTCTTCGAGTGTTTTGCATTGAAGCGAATAAGAGTCCACGGTTTGAGCGGTCGCGGTTCCAAAGGCTAAAAGATAGGTCAGCGGCATGAATGTTATGGTCTGTCTGTTCAGCAACAAGTGCGTTGTGTGG
>JBJECS010000032.1:0-4839 GCA_051871335.1 Muribaculaceae bacterium
AAGTATAATAATGAAAAGTTTAAAACCAACCTGATTGATACTCCGGGACACGTGGATTTTACTGTAGAGGTAGAGCGTTCACTTCGTGTTCTTGACGGTGCAGTAGCGACATTCTGTGCAGTAGGTGGTGTAGAGCCACAGTCTGAGACAGTATGGCGCCAGGCTGATAAATATAATGTGCCACGAATCGGCTATGTGAACAAGATGGACCGTTCAGGCGCAAACTTCTTTGAGGTAGTACGCCAGCTGCGTGAAGTGCTGGGTGCAAATCCTTGCCCAATTCAGATTCCAATCGGAGCAGAGGAGACATTCAAGGGTGTTGTAGACCTCATCCAGATGAAGGCAATCTTCTGGCACGATGAGTCAATGGGCGCAGATTACTCAATAGAAGAAATTCCGGCTTCTTTGAAAGACGAGGCAGAGGAATATCGTGACAAGATGCTTGAGAAAATCGCAGAATATGACGATGACCTCATGGCAAAATATTTTGATGACCCAAGTACAATCACAGTAGATGAAATCAAGCGTGCTCTCCGTGCTGCTACAATCAAGATGGATATCGTGCCGATGATTTGCGGTTCATCATTCAAGAATAAGGGTGTACAGTGCCTTCTTGATGCAGTGTGTGCATATCTGCCAAGCCCGGTAGACACTCCGGCGGTAGAAGGTCATGCAGTGGGTGACCCTGATAAGATAGAGCAGCGCCATCCATCAAGCGATGAGCCTATGTGTGCTCTTGCGTTTAAGATTGCAACAGACCCGTATGTAGGACGTCTTTGCTTCTTCCGCGTATATTCAGGTGATATGGAGGCAGGAAGCTATGTGTTCAATTCTCGTTCAGGCAAGAAGGAGCGCGTATCACGTCTTTTCCAGATGCACTCAAACAAGCAGAACCCAATGGAGCGTATTGGCTGTGGTGATATAGGTGCCGGCGTAGGTTTCAAGGATATCCGCACAGGTGATACTCTTTGTGCAGAAAATGCTCCAATCGTACTTGAGGCAATGGATTTCCCAGACCCAGTGATTGGTATTGCAGTAGAGCCTAAGACTCAGAAGGACCTTGACAAACTTGGTGTAGGTCTTCAGAAGCTCGCTGAGGAGGACCCGACATTCCGTGTACAGACTAATGAGGAGACAGGTCAGACTGTCATTTCAGGTATGGGTGAGCTTCACCTCGATATCATTATCGACCGTCTACGCCGCGAGTTTAAGGTAGAATGTAATCAGGGTCGTCCACAGGTTACTTACAAGGAGGCTATTACACGTCCTGTAGAGCTTCGTGAGGTGTTCAAGAAGCAGACCGGTGGTCGTGGTAAGTTTGCCGATATCATTGTACGTGTAGAACCGGTAGATGAGGGCTTTGAAGGCAACCTGCAGTTTATTGACGAGGTTAAGGGTGGAAATATTCCAAAGGAATTTATACCATCAATTCAGAAGGGTTTCACAACGGCAATGAAGAATGGTGTTCTTGCGGGCTATCCGGTAGAGCAGCTTAAGGTTACAGTAATAGACGGTTCATTCCACCCAGTAGACTCAGACCAGCTTTCATTTGAGCTTTGTGCAATCCAGGCGTTCAAGCGTGCGTGTGAGCAGGCAGGTCCGGTACTTATGGAGCCAATCATGAAGATTGAGGTTGTAACTCCGGAAGAGAGCATGGGTGACGTAATCGGTGACCTTAACAAGCGTCGCGGTCAGGTAGAGGGCATGGAGACAAGCCGCTCAGGGGCGCGCGTGGTAAAGGCAAAGGCACCACTTGCAGAGATGTTTGGTTATGTAACCGCTCTCCGTACAATAACCTCAGGTCGTGCAACATCAACGATGTCGTTCAGCCACTATGCAGAGGTAAGCAATTCAATTGCAAAAGCAGTCTTGACAGAATGCCAGGGCCGAGTAGATTTATTGAAATAAAAAAAAGTATCAAAATATGAGCCAGAAAATTCGCATCAAACTGAAATCTTACGACCATAATCTCGTGGATAAGTCCTCAGAGCAAATCGTAAAGACAGTGAAGGCAACAGGAGCAGTAATCAGCGGACCTATTCCACTGCCTACTCACAAGCGTATCTTCACAGTAAACCGCTCAACCTTCGTGAACAAGAAGTCACGTGAGCAGTTCCAACTTTCATCTTATAAGCGCCTAATCGATATCTTTAATGCGTCAGCAAAGACAATCGATGCCTTGATGAAGCTTGACCTTCCAAGTGGAGTAGAAGTAGAAATCAAAGTGTAATAAGGATAAAAGTTTAGCATATACTCATCTTTCTTTCTCCAATAAATTAAATTAAAACAAAATTTTTATAAACAATAATATTAATAACTACAGAAATGCCAGGATTAATAGGAAAAAAAATCGGAATGACATCCGTATTCAGTGCCGACGGTAAGAATGTACCGTGCACTGTTATCGAAGTAGGTCCTTGCGTAGTTACTCAGGTAAAGACTGTTGAGACAGACGGTTATGAGGCAATTCAGCTTGGTTTCGAGGAAATCAGCGAGAAGCATGTAACCCGTCCAGAGGCAGGACATTTTTCAAAAGCCGGAGTAAGCGCAAAGCGCCACTTGGCCGAGTTCAAAGGATTTGGTGACCAATACAAGTTGGGCGACACCATCAGCGTAGAAATGTTTACAGAGAGTGACTTCGTTGATGTAATCGGCACATCAAAAGGTAAAGGTTTCCAGGGCGTAGTAAAGCGTCACGGATTCGGTGGTGTAGGTCAGGCAACGCACGGTCAGCATAACCGTCTACGTAAGCCGGGTTCAATCGGAGCATGTTCATACCCAGCAAAGGTGTTTAAGGGAATGCGCATGGCCGGTCAGACAGGCAATGCTCGCGTAACAGTTCAAAACCTACAGGTTGTTAAAGTTATCGCGGAGCATAACATTTTGATGATAAAGGGGTCAATCCCAGGAAGTAAAGGTTCAATCGTAATAATTGAGAAATAATGGAACTCGCAATATATAACATTAAAGGGGAAGACACCGGCCGTCGCGCCGTCCTTAATGACTCAGTCTTCGCAATCGAGGCTAACGAGCATGCATTGTATCTCGATGTTAAACAGTATTTAGCCAACCGTCGTCAGGGTACTCACAAGTCAAAAGAGCGTAGTGAGGTATCAGGTTCAACCCGCAAGCTTCACAAGCAGAAAGGTGGAGGCGGGAGCCGTATCGGTGATATCAACTCACCAGTATTGGTAGGTGGAGGTCGCGTATTCGGTCCACGTCCACGAGATTATCGTTTCAAGCTAAATAAGAAAGTAAAGCAGCTTGCACGCAAGTCGGCACTATCAGTAAAGGCTCAGGAGAATCAGATAATCGTAGTAGAAGACTTCTCATTTGAGGCACCAAAGACTAAAGAATTTGTAAAAGTTGTTAAAAATTTACAAATTGAGGGCAAAAAAGTACTTCTCGTTTTAGCATCTCAGGAAAAAAACGTATATTTGTCGCTCCGTAATGTGCCCGGTGCGTCAGTGATGACAGCAACGGACATTAATACGTACTCTTTGCTGAACAATAATGCAATTGTAATCACAGAGAGCAGCCTAGAAGTAATTAACCAACTTTAAACCATATAGAGGAACGAAGACATGGAAATAAAGATTCAACCAATAGTAACAGAGAAGGCTACCAAACTTACAGAGAAGCTTGGGAGCTATACTTTTCGTGTTTCTCTTGAAGCGAACAAGTACGAGATAAAGGACTTGGTAGAGAAGCTGTATGGTGTAAAAGTCGTAAAGGTAAATACACTCATCGTAAGAGCGAAGAATAAATCACGCTGGACAAAGAGCGGACTTCTGCGCGGGAAGTCACAGAGCTATAAGAAAGCGTTTGTGACAGTAGCAGAGGGTCAAGTAATAGACTTTTATAGCAATATTTAATAGATAAAATGGCAGTAAGAAAATTCAAGCCCACAACTCCGGGGCAAAGACACAAAGTTATTGGCGTGTTTAAGGGTACAATCACTGCTACCACGCCAGAGAAATCTCTTACAGTCGGTAAAAAGAGCACCGGCGGCCGCAATGCCGAAGGTCATCTGACCACTCGATACCTTGGTGGCGGACATAAGCGCAAATACCGTTTCATAGACTTTAAGAGAGCAAAAGACGGAGTACCAGCCGTAGTAAAGAGCATCGAGTATGACCCAAACCGTTCAGCTCGCATAGCGTTGCTTTATTACGTAGATGGCGAAAAGGCTTATATCATTGCACCTAACGGACTCGAAGTTGGCGCAACGGTTGTAAGTGGTGCTGAGGCAGCTCCAGAAGTAGGAAATGCACTTCCATTGAGTGCAATCCCAGTAGGTACACTTGTACACAACATTGAGTTGCGTCCAGGTCAGGGAGCTTTCATGGCACGCGCAGCCGGAACGTTCGCGCAGTTGGTATCTCGCGAGGGTAACTATGCGATTATCAAATTACCTTCAGGTGAAACACGCAAGGTCCTTGCAGCATGTAAGGCTACAGTAGGTGTGGTAGGCAACAGTGAGCATTCACTTGAGCGTTCAGGAAAGGCAGGACGTTCACGTTGGCTAGGTCGTCGTCCACACAACCGTGGTGTAGTAATGAACCCAGTAGATCACCCGATGGGTGGTGGTGAAGGTCGTGCATCCGGTGGTCACCCACGTTCACGTAAGGGTCTGTATGCAAAGGGTCTAAAGACACGTGCTCCAAAGAAGACATCTTCAAAGTATATCATTGAAAGAAGAAAAAAGTAATCTGATTTAAACATCAACAACTATGAGTCGTTCATTAAAAAAAGGCCCGTTTATCAGCGTAAAGCTTGAAAAGAAAGTTGCCGCGATGGAAGAATCAGGCAAGAAGGCAGTAATCAAGACATGGAGCC
>JBJECS010000033.1:0-4817 GCA_051871335.1 Muribaculaceae bacterium
GCATACCATCAAGACTTGAGCAGTTTTTGATTTCGCTGATGTCGAAGTGGAGGACAGGATATTTTTCCCACTCCTTCTCCAGCTCCATTATTTTCAGTCCTTCAAACAGTCCTTTTTGTCCCTGGAAATATGCCTTGAAAGTGTTGCATAATAGCGACTTACCGAATCTGCGGGGACGGGCAAGGAAAACATACTGATAACTGTGGGCAAGATTATAGATAAAATCTGTCTTGTCAACATAAACCTTACCGTCTTCACGTATTCTCTGAAACTGGTCGGTATCAACTGCGTATTTGAATGTCTTTTTTCTCATATTCCTTGGCGTTTTTATTCGTTTTTGCAAAGTTACTAATAAAAAAAGGCAAAAGCAATACGTTGAGTTATTTTTTACATTCTATTCAATAATCTCTACTTAAGATTTTCCCTAACCTGCTCCAGATACTTCTTCATCTCCTCATAGTCGTGACTCTCCACGATTTTCTGCAGCTGAGACAGCTTTTCCTGTATTAGTTCCAGCTGTTTTGGTGTATTAGGGTTAAACAGAATTTCAGACAGTAGAAAATCATCCTCGCTCATCAGTCCGCGCGCTATCGCCATATGGCGCTTAAAGGTCGTTCCGGGCGCATCCTGATGGCGCATAATGCCCGCAAAAACCAGAGTGGAAGCAAATGGGATTGACAATGAATATGCTATTGTCTCGTCATGCTGAGTAAACGTATATTCCTCTATGTGAAGGTGTAGCGAGTTATATAAGTCGCGGAAAAATACTTTTCCCAGGTGGTCGCTCTCTGATATGATTATTGCATTTTCTTGTGCCAGATTACTCATTGACGCAAACGTCGGACCAAACATAGGGTGTGTCGAAACAAAAGGATGCCCGCAAGTTGCATAAAACTCTGGAAGACCGGTTTTAACCGATGCGATATCGCTTATTATACAACGTTCCGGCAGCACAGGCAACACCGCCTTAAATGCATCAAGCGTATATTTGACCGTCGCGCAGTTTATCACCATTTCAGGCGCAAACTCTCGGATTTCTTCCATCGTCGTAAAACGCTGAGTATTAAACGTAAAGCGCAGACGTTGTGGGTCTGTGTCATACACTGCTAACTCATGCTGGAAGGAAAGTATATCGCAGAAAAACGAACCCATTTTTCCTGCTCCAAGTATCAGGATTTTCATTGCTTACTACCGATTAGCGTTTATTGAAGATTTCAAGCTGAATACGTACCGACTCTTCGTGAATTGCTGAGAGTAACTGCTTCATGAAGTCTGCGCTCATTCCCATTTCCACTGCAGATTTAACGCGAGAATTCATGATATCTCCATAGCGACCTGTCTGTAACACAGGTATGCTGTGTTCCTTCTTGTATGTCCCTATTTCGCGGCTCACTCGCATTCGTTTGTTGAGCACTTCCAATAGCTCGTTGTCTATCTGGTCTATCTGCTGGCGCAATAGTGTGATGCTCTCTGTCGAACATGTCTTGTCGCGCAGGGCTATCGTGTTAAGAATAAAATTAAGCACGTCTGGCGACACTTGCTGTGCCTTGTCGCTCCATGCACAGTCAGGGTCGCAGTGCGATTCTATAATAAGACCATCAAATCCCATATCAAACGCCTGTTGTGACAGTGGTGCTATCAGCTCACGCTTGCCGCCTATATGGCTCGGGTCTGAGATTATTGGCAAATTTGGTATGCGGCGGCGTAGCTCGATTGGTATATGCCATTGTGGCAAGTTGCGATACAGATGTTTTCCGTATGCTGAAAATCCGCGGTGGATGGCACCAAGGCGTGTTATTCCGGCGTTGTTCAATCTCTGAAGTGCTCCTATCCATAGTTCAAGGTCCGGATTTACCGGGTTCTTAACCAATACAGGCACGTCTTTGCCATACTCTTTCAGAGTGTCGGCTATCTCTTGCATTGCAAACGGGTTTGCTGATGTACGCGCTCCTATCCACAGGATATCAACACCTGACTCAAGTGCCTGCTGAACATGCTGGTGATTTGCCACTTCTATCGCCACTTTCATTCCCGTTTCTGCCTTCACGCGCTGAAGCCATGGTAGACCCTCTGCGCCTACGCCCTCAAAGCCACCCGGCTTTGTGCGTGGTTTCCATATTCCTGCTCGGAAATATTTTATTCCATACTGTGCCAACTCGCGCGCTGTGCACATCACTTGTTCTTCTGTCTCCGCACTACACGGACCTGCTATTATCAGAGGCTTATCGTCACATATCGGTGTGAGATTAAATCCATTATTCGCTTCCATTTCTATATCTTTTTAGTTGTTATGTTTATATTCTTCTATTCTTTTTAATGCTCGCTCCAGGTTTTCAACCGTCGCACAAAGCGAAATTCTCGCATATCGCTCGCCATTACTGCCAAAGATAAATCCCGGAGTGATAAACACTCGAGCATTATATAGTATATCATCGCAAAACGCCTCCGCGCTCGACGCTCCTTCCGGTATTCTGCCCCACAGGAACAGTCCACGCTGACTCTGGTCAAAACTACAGCCAAGCGCATCCATTATTTTCTCCGCCACTTCTCGGCGACGGCTGTATTCGGCATTGAGCGTCGAATACCATTCTTTTGGTGCCTGAAGTGCCTTGGTCGCTGCAAGCATCATCGGCTTAAACTGACCGGAATCCATATTTGACTTCACTTTCAGTATCCACCCCACAAACGTTGCATTCGACGCAAGCATGCCTATTCGCCACCCCGCCATATTATGGCTCTTGGAGAGTGAGTTTAGCTCTATCGCTATATCTTTTGCCCCTTCTGTGGCAAGGATGCTCATCGGCTTGTCATTCAGAATAAAGCTATACGGATTATCGTGTGCTATCACTATTCCATGTCTATGTCCGAAATCTATCAGCTTGCTGAACAGCTCTGCCGTCGCAGGAGTTCCGGTGGGCATGTGCGGATAGTTAACCCACATCAGCTTTATCTCGTTTTCCGTCGCCAGACGCTCCAGCTGCTCAAAGTCTGGATACCACCCATTCTCCGGCTTCAGGTCATACGGGATGATGCGTGCAAGAGCAAGGCTGGTCGCTGAGCTATACGTCGGATAACCTGGATTTGGAACAAGAACCGCATCTCCGGGATTAAGAAACGTAAACGATATATGCACTATACCCTCCTTTGACCCTATCAGTGGTAATATTTCATTGTCCGGGTTAAGGGTCACACCATAATTGTCTGCATACCACTGCGCAAATTGTCCGCGTAGCTGTGGCAGACCTACATATGGCTGATATGAATGATTTCCGGGTTGTTGTGCCTCTTTGCATAGCGTCGCTATTACGTCTTCTGCCGGCATTCTGTCCGGTCCGCCTATGCCAAGGGATATTATATCTTTGCCTGCCGCATTCAGTGCCGCCACTTCTCGCAATTTCTTTGAGAAGTAGTATTCCTGTATCTCGGTCACACGACCTGCCGGCTTTATCTGATTTATCTTTTCTTTATCCATTTTCTATACCTTTCTGTTTAGTTGTTACTCTGCCGTATAGCTGAATTCTGCATATTCTCCAAGGGTCTTAAAGTCTGTTATTAGAGGGGCTACTGCCTGTAATGCCTGATGATAGCGCTCTGAATCATCATACGTCAGGTCTACATAAAATCGGTATTCCCACTCGCTGCCCACCACCGGAAGCGACTGTATTTTAGACAGGTTTATATCATAAAATGTCAGTATCGTTAGCACCTTGCTCAACGCACCGCGTGTATGGGGCAGAGTAAATACTATTGACGCCTTATTTGCATTCTCTGCATTCTCTTTATCATGGTCAAGTATCAGGAAGCGTGTAAAGTTCCGCTTATTGGTCTCAATACCTTTTTGGAGGATGTTCAGTCCATACAGTTCTGCCGCATATTCTCCGCAAACTGCCGCATGGCCGCTCAGTCGTTTTGACGCTATCTCTTGCGCACTGCCTGCCGTATCTGTCTTTTCTATTATCTTCAGGTGAGGATACTGTCTTAGGTATTCTTCACACTGCATCAGTGCCATTGGGTGAGAGTTTACCTCGCTCAGACTTTCTATAGTCTCTCCCGGCAACGCACACAGCACATGCGATATTCGCATCTTATACTCGCCTATTATTCTCAGGTTGCTCTTGCGTAGCAACTCATAGTTTGGCAATATGCTTCCGGCTATTGTATTCTCTATCGCTACTATGCCATAGAGCTCAGGGTCTAACGCCGTTGCTTGAAACAGGTCGTAAAACGTATCAAACTCTACTGTCTCCACTTCGCAACCCGCAAAAAATGCATGTGCCGCTGCATCATGAAAACATCCTGCTACGCCCTGTATCGCTACCTTTACCTTATGTCCTTTTTGTCCTTCCATTTATTTATAAAAGTAAATCCCGATTGAAGCTCCAACCGGGATTACAGTGTATCACTATTTTTTACCATTTTCAAACAACAATATCGCATATAGTCCCGCATTTATTTCTTATCAAAATAAAAGTAATAAAAGTAGCTATATGCATAAAATCGTTTCATTTTTCCTTATTTTTCCGCAAAGTTATCACTATTTTCTCAATTCCCCAAATTTTCCGCCATTTTTTTCATTTATATTTTTAATTTAACTTCTCTCCTCCCTCTATTCGCTATTATCTATTACCTTTCCTAAAACTTTTGCTCATCTACAACCTCACCATCTTCGCCTACCAAACGACAATGAACTATATTCCTCGCTTCTGTTGATATAGTCACACCACATTTGGTCACCTTTCTTCCGTCAGCAGTGTATTGGATAGCGTAATCTTTGCTGTCTATTTGCGCAAGTGCATCATCTACAGACTTATCCACCT
>JBJECS010000034.1:0-4786 GCA_051871335.1 Muribaculaceae bacterium
ACTGAAAGAACAACCTACAAAAAGAGTAACATCTTTGAAACAGGTATCCAGAAAGATGGCTCGGTACGCGTTCTTGCAGCATCTACCAAAAACAGCACATTCAGTGGAAATGATGGTGAAGTATGTACTATATCATTAATTCTTTCTGAAGGCACAGCCCCAGGTGACTACGAAATCGTTTTGAATAATATCTACATTTCAGATTTGACCGGCAAAACTTACGACGCTAATAATATTTGTGCTACTGCAACAGTACCGGCTCGTGTGAATGTTGCAGAAAATGTCACTCAGCTCACTAATGGCTTAAACAGCGTAAACTTTGAGCTCCAAGGTGTAAAAGAGCACAATGGTATACTGTATGCATGCACAACAGCAGAAAGCGTTGTGAAAAGCCTGCCTATTTCTGAAGATTTAGATGAGGAAGAAGACCGTTTGGATGATTTTATCCAAAGAGATTGGGTAGCAATTAGTGGAGGTTCTGCAGACCTTGTAGATAAAAAATTCAGCTATCCGTTCAACGCAAGTTTTGCAGACGATATACTCACACCTAATGACGTAATCAGCCCTACATCAGATACAGATTTCATGCTGAATACTTTCCGCCCTGAAAACGTACTTCATGGCAATTATTCAAACTATTCTGAAGATGATTTCAAAGCATTTTATGTACCTGTAAGAATAAATGAGGTAGCCCAATTCAAGGGATTCATTGAGACTGTTAACGGCGTAAAATATCTCTATTCATACTCAAATAATTCACGCATTGATGGCGAAGGTGTAAAAATCGACGGCGAAATTGATGATTATGAATTTAACTACCTGTTCTGCAGACTGATAGAAGGAGTATTGGCAAAAGATACTTCTACTAAGGCAGGTGTTAAAATAATCCTTTTCAAAGACCTCGGCGAGACTGATTTTATGTCAGGTGTCGACGATGCTGAAAATGAAAATCTTCAAATATATGCTGCTGACGGAAATATTGTGATAGTTTCCTCAGTTGATACTTCAGCCGAAATTTATGACACAATGGGCAGAATACTCAAACATTCTGACATTGTATCCGGTAGTAAAACTGTAATACCTGTCATTTCAGGTATCTACATTGTAAAGGTCGGCGAAAAGGTCGTAAAAATTGCTTTATAAAAATCTTCTGAATCGCTTTTATCGGCGATAAATTTCCTAGGTGGAACTGCGCGGGGCAACCCGCGCAGTTTTGTTATTTTGAAGTTATTGAAAATAAGTTTTCAGGGCTTCAACATATTCAGTGAATGCAGCACGACCTGCATGAGTGATTTGGCAGATAGTGTGGGGACGTTTTCCCTTAAATTCTTTAGTCACAGTCAAATATCCAGCCTCTGCAAGCTTGTCTATCTGAATGCTGAGGTTGCCGGAAGTGGCTTTAGTCTTATCCTTGAGGTAAACAAAGTCGGCATTTTCAACATTTATCAGAATTGACATTATAGCAAGCCGCAACTGTGAGTGGAGCATGGGATTCAGCTCTTTGAACATAGTCGCTTTGCCTTGTGGTTGATAATATGTCCAGGCACAATGAACATTGCAATGAATGACACAGCAATCATCGGCATACCCCACTCAAGACTTATTACAGTGCCGGAAATGATGCAAGCACCAATTATCAAGCCGGATAATATGCCTATTGTACCACCAAAAATTAGCGATTTTTCTTTAATAATCACACCTTGAATTGCAACAGCCATTCCAACAACGAATAGTCCGAAAAATAATAGTAGAGACCAACAGTCTTTGGACCAAAACAGCATCAACGCAAGGCAAATAAATGTGGCAGCAATAGCTGAAAATCCAACAATGCTCCATAATCCGTTTGTAATTCTGTCAACATATGTGTGCACTCTTTGACGGTTTCCTTTGTTACGTTCCATTCTCGCTGTGACTGTACCGCCAACAATCCATATTAAAAACCATAGCCAATTTGAAGCATGATGATGAGTTATGAGCAATGCAACAGTAACAAGTGCCGTCACAATTACACAGGTATACCCCCACACAAGGAGGAGATTACCATCACCAAGGTTTAGCCTCTGTTTAGTGCTTTCTATCATCGATGTGATGATTTCCAGACTTTCTTTTTCATTGATTTTTTTGTCTTCCATTTTATTAACATTTTAAGTTTTTCAAATATACTGCAAATATAAATAAGTTTATATTATAAACCAAATTTATTTATAAAAATTTCATCTAAATGATGAAAAACAATATTTGGCACAGATTTTGCTAATAGGGGATGGACAAGTAACAAATAATGATGCATCAAGACGAAAATATGACAAATATAGTACAAATAGGTCAGATAGACCTCAGAGAAGAAGACGATTTCAAGCCGGTGAATGTGGAGGACTTGCCACTTTTGCCAACAAGAAACCTTGTAATGTTCCCAAAGGTACATATTCCACTGACGCTGACTCGGGCAAAAGCCATTGAGATAGCGGAATATGCTATGAAAAACAAGATTTCATTAGGGATTGTATGCCAGATTTCCAGCGATACGGAAAATCCGACACTAAAGGACCTTTACAACTATGGTGTAGTGGTCGATGTGTTACAAATAGTTCCTTTACCTGATGGACAAAAGGCAGCACTAATCCGCGCCAAAGACAAGTTTAGAATTGACAAAGCAGGTATGGGACAGGCAATCCCATCAGCACTTTCCGCTCAAGTGTCAATTGTGAAAGACCGAAAAGCAGCCATAAATGACGCCTTTGACGCAATACTTACTGCCATCCTCGACACAAGCAGTAAGGTGATGAAGCATAATACGCAAGAAGGGGTAGGTGACTTCATATTTAGCTTGCAGAATATTGAGGACCCGGAACTTCTCATAAACATGGTAAGCACGAATATGCCACTGCCTACGGAAGTAAAGGTGCAACTGCTCTCAATGCAAAGACTACGTGCACGCGCCGAGCGGCTCCTTGAAGAGCTTTTCAAGATAGAAGAGCTGATGAACGTCACTCACACAATAAAAGAAAAGGCCCAGCGTTCGCTAAACGACCAAAACCGCAACGTTTTTCTCCAGCAGCAAATGGAAGCTATCCGAGAGGAACTGTATGGCGAAGACGATGACGCCCAAAATTTCCTTAAAAGGGCTAAAGACATTGCATTCCCCGACAATGTCCGCAAGACTTTTGAGAAGGAAGTGGAAAAACTTCGCCGCCTGAATCCACAATCACCGGATTACTCAATCCAATATTCTTTTCTTGACACAATCCTTGAGCTACCATGGAATGTGTATTCGGAGCCAAATAAAGACGTGGAGAAGGCTGAGGAAATACTTAACGAAGACCACTATGGACTTGAAAAGGTAAAAGAACGTGTACTGGAGCAAATTGCCCTAATGGTTCAAAATCCGACAGGGAATGCTCCTATAATCTGCCTTGTGGGCGCACCCGGTGTGGGAAAGACTTCACTTGGTATTTCTATTGCAAAAGCTCTTGGCAGAGAGTATCAGCGCATTTCTCTCGGTGGGCTTCACGACGAGGCAGAGCTTCGCGGACACCGAAGGACGTATATAGGAGCACTTCCTGGACGTGTGATTGACGCCATGCGCCGCTGTAACAAGGCAAATCCCGTCCTCCTCCTTGACGAGATAGACAAAATTGGTGCAGATATCAAAGGTGACCCTGCTGCAGCACTATTGGAGGTGCTTGACCCGGAACAAAACTGCCATTTCCACGACAACTATATTGACGTGGATTTTGACCTATCAAAAGTCTTATTCATAGCCACTGCAAATACTCTGTCCACAATCAGTCAGCCACTTCTGGACCGTATGGAGGTGATAGAAATACCCGGCTATCTGCTTGAAGAGAAAATTGAAATAGCAAAGCGCCACTTGATACCACGTCAGCTGGAATTTGCAGGGCTCCAAAAGGATACAATATCATTTAGTTCTGAAGCGCTGCGAATGATGATTGAGTCTTACACAGCTGAAAGCGGTGTAAGACAACTTGAAAAAGCCATTGCATCTGTTATCCGCAAAGTGATACTCAAACACTTACGCAAAAATGAGCAAGTGCCACATACTGAAATCAATACAACAGACGTAAATGAATATCTTGGCGTGATAAGATACACAAAAGACAGATATGAGGGTAATGACTTTGCAGGTGTAGTTGCAGGGCTCGCATGGACTTCTGTCGGCGGTGAAATACTATTTATAGAGTCTTCGCTTGCTCCCGGCAAAGGAGAGCGTCCTACGCTGACAGGCAACCTTGGCGACGTAATGAAAGAGTCTGCAGTCATTGCATGGCAATATGTGAAGGCTCATGCTCAACTGTTTGGAATTGGCAGCGAGCTGTTTGACAAATATAATCTTCATATTCACGTACCGGAAGGCGCTATCCCTAAAGATGGACCGTCTGCCGGGATTACAATGGTAACGTCAATAGTGTCTGCATATACTCAAAAGAAAGTAAAGAAGGGAATAGCAATGACAGGCGAAATTACACTTCGCGGCAAAGTCCTCCCGGTAGGGGGCATTCGCGAAAAAATATTAGCAGCAAAGCGAGCAGGACTATGTGAAATTATCCTGTCAGAGGAAAACAGAAAAGACATAATTGACATTCCTGAAAAATACGTTGAAGGTCTAACATTCCACTATGTGAAAACTATCCGCGAAGTTATAGAAATCGCGCTTACAGACGAGTTGGCAGACGATGCAATGACTCTGTAAAATGGATACTCGCAATACAAAAACAGGCGGACCAAAGCGGTTCGCCTGTTTTACGTATTTGTGTAGTGGGGTTAT
>JBJECS010000035.1:0-4785 GCA_051871335.1 Muribaculaceae bacterium
TCATGTGACATATAAAGAAAGGATGTACCAAATAACTTAATTTTGATACACCCTCCTAAAGCATTAACCCTTGATTACTGCGACAGGCAGTAATCTGGTCTTGATTTTAATTAAATCGAGTTCGTTGGAAATAACCTCCTCGATATCCTTGTAAGCGCCAGTAGCTTCCTGCATATCGTTCTGTGAACGGATAGCGTGGATGATACCTTTAGCCTCGAGAGAAGCAATTTCAGCCTTCAGGTCAAGAGTGTTCTCAGCCATAGTTCGAGACATAGCTCTACCGGCACCATGAGAACAAGAGCAGAAAGATTCAGGATTGCCAAGACCTTCTACGATGTAAGAAGCAGTACCCTGAGAGCCCGGAATAATACCGGTCACACCCTTGCGAGCAAGAGTAGCACCCTTACGGTGAACGATAACGTTCTTGCCAAAATGATTTTCCCATGCAGCATAGTTGTGTGCAATGTTTATCATTGTTTCAAACTCAATGCCCGGAAGAGAGTCGGAAAGGACCTCCTGAATACGCTCCATCATGAGCTTTCTATTGCAAAGGGCGAATGATACGCAGTATTCCATTTCTCGCCAGTAATCTTTAAATTCCGGCGTATCATTAGGCAAGAAAGCCATGTGGATGTCCTGTGATACTGCAGAGTGCCACTTCTCATTAAGGGCAGAAGCGATTTTGTCGTAATGGCTTCCTACCATTCTACCAAGATTACGAGAACCGGAGTGAATCATAATCCACAGATTGTCCTCCTCGTCTTTCTGAAGCTCAATGAAATGATTTCCACCGCCAAGAGTACCTACTTGAAAGCGAATATCCTTCAGCTGACTTTTTACAACTGTCATAGCCTCAATATCATGTCCTTCAGGCAAATATTTCTTGTCCTGAGCCTGTGCATGATGCAGTTTTCCTAAAGGGATAAGCTTGCGGATACCACTCATGATTTGCTTGCGCAACACTTCAACCGGAATGTCATTTACATTCCAATTAGTCTTTACTGCGCACATTCCACAGCCAATATCTACACCTACAGCATTTGGCACAACGGCATTTTCGCATGCAAGAACACCACCGATAGGCATTCCTACACCTGCATGCACGTCTGGCATGATAGCGAGGTGATGATAGAGGAATGGCAGCGTTGTGAGATTAGCAATCTGGTTCATTGCGGACTCTTCCACATTGTTGGTCCAGATTTTTACAATTTGATTGTTAATTAACATTTCTTTCATAATAGTTAATTTTTTAAGATTAATACTGGGTGGTGCCATAACTCAGATAGCGTTCTTATTTAGTTTTGCTCTAAAAACAATGCAAAGTTACGACATCGTTCCGCAGTCTTTTTGCGTAGCAATAATAATTTTCAAATTTTTCCTAAATAATACAGGAAAAATGCCTATTTTTGTACTGTAATTATGTTATCACACTATGCCGGCAAACAAAAATGCACTTATCAGATACAAGACAATAGATGCTTGTCTAAGAAATCATTACCGTCAATGGACTATTGAAGACCTCGTTGACGCCTGCTCTGATGCCCTCTATGAAATGGAGGGGATTACAAGAGGCGTGTCGCTGAGGACGGTTCAGGGCGATATCCAGATTATGCGCTCAGACAAGCTGGGATATAATGCGCCGATTGAGGTGTATGATAACAAATATTATAGGTATTCAGACCGAAGTTATTCGATAATGAATATGCCATTCTCAGAAAATGAGGTGAATGCGCTGAGAAATGCTATTGATATTCTGCGCCAGCTTGAAGATTTCAATAATTTTTCAGGAATGAAAGACATTATCGCTCGTCTTGAAGATAAATTTGCTGTCACAGACTCGCAACGTAGCTCAATTATCCATGTAGATACTGTGACAGGACTTACGGGGCTAAACTTTATAAATATACTCTATAGCCATATTGAAAATAAGCAGCCGATTGCGATTACATACCTGTCATTTAATGCACGCAATCCGGTTGTGTACCAAATACACCCATATCTGCTGAAGGAATTTCGTAATCGCTGGTTTATTTTCGGGTCTCGAATTTCAGATATGAAACTTTTCAATTTTGCTCTCGACCGAATAGTAGGAATAGAGACAGTTGACGTGCCATATAAGGAAAATTATCTTTTTGACAGAGAACATTTTTTTGACGATATCATAGGTGTGACAAAAGAAATAGGGGCAAAACCGGAACTTGTCACATTTTGGGCAAATCGCACACAGGCAAAGTATATTAAGACAAAGCCGGTTCATAGTTCTCAGATAGTATTATCTCAAAATAAAGACGGCAGTTGCGTTTTTCAGATTGAAGTGGTAATAAACCTTGAAATGTATTCTGTATTTCTTTCATTTGGCTGTGGGGTGAAAATCCTTTCACCAAAGACTGTTGCAGATTATATGAAAGAAGCCCTGAACAAAGCTGCAGATTTATACAATATTGACGGCTGATACTGAATCATTTTTTTATGTTTCCAAAAATGAAGAAAATATTCACACTCATATTCATAACATTAAGCACTATCGCGACAATAACAGCGCAGGAAAAGCACTATAAGCTGCAAGAAGTGACTTTTGAGGCTCGTCGCCCGCTTAAGGACATAGGAGTAGTAAAGACGAGTTTTGACTCTCTTATGCTAAAGGAAAATATCGCACTTTCTATGGCAGATATCCTTACATATCATTCCGGGCTATTTGTAAAGAATTATGGTCGTGCCACACTCTCTACAGTGTCTTTTCGCGGTACATCGCCGTCGCATACTCAAGTCTCTTGGAACGGCATACCTGTGAACAGCCCAATGCTTGGAATGACAGACTTTTCGCTTATTCCGGCTTATTTCATAGATGATGCTTCTCTTCTTCATGGAGCTTCGTCAGTTAGTGACACCGGTGGAGGACTCGGTGGTATGGTCAATCTTGCAACAAGGCAGAATGCTGAGGATGGAATTGACATGAGCTATATCCAGGGCTTAGGCAGTTTTTCTACATTTGATGAATTTCTTAAAGTAGGATATAAGAATGACAGATTTGAGAGCCGAACACGCGTGGTTTATTCATCATCAAAAAATGATTTTGAATATACAAACCACGATAAAAAACTAAATGTCTATGACGAAAATAAGAATATAATCGGGCAATACTATCCAAAAGAAAAAAACGTGAGCGGTGCTTTCCATGACTTTCATGCACTACAGGAATTTTGGTATGATACTCATCGGGGTGATGCTTTCAGCGTCAAGGCATGGTATATGGATTCTAACCGAGAATTACCGCTCTTGAGCACTGACTATGGCAGCGGCTTAGACTTTGAAAACCGACAGAGAGAGCACACACTTCGCCTTGTTGCCTCCTGGAACCACAGACGTAGCAAATGGCAGCTAAACGCTAATGCCGGATATGTCAATACATGGCTTGCTTACGACTACAAGCGTGACAATGGCAGTGGTGAAATGCTTGTCATGACTTGCTCTCGAAATATAGTCAATAGTTATTTCGGGCATATCGGAGCAGAGTATAATCCTGTGCGGCAAGTATTTTTATCAATGAATGTGGATGTTCGCAGACATGACGTAAACAATACTGACAATACTTTATCTATACAAAGCGATGAGCAAGACGTGATAAAAGGCTACGAGCGCAGCCGCACCGAATGCAGTGTTTCGCAAAACGTGAAATGGCAACCAAATGACTATTTAGGCTTTTCAGCTGTGCTTCGTGAGGATGTGTATGGCGAAAAAAAGGCAGTCCTAATCCCTGCACTTACTTTCGACGGTATGCTTTATAAAAGGTTAGGGCTGATGGTACGCGGCTCAGTTGCGAGAAACTATCGTTTTCCCTCTCTAAACGATCTGTATTTTTTTCCTGGAGGTAATCCAAAACTGAAAAGCGAAAATGGACACACTTACGACTGCGGCGTCTCTTTCGACTTAAAAAAAGTATTAGGATTTAATCTCAAAGGCAGCATAAACTGGTTTGAATCGTGGATTAACGACTGGATTTTGTGGCTGCCAACAACTAAAGGATTTTTCTCTCCTCGAAACGTGAAAAAAGTACATTCATATGGCATAGAAGCTAATATTTCAGGTGATTACAGCTTTAATAAAGACTGGAAATTAGACCTTGACGGCAATTTTTCGTGGACTCCGTCTATCAACGAGGGCGAGCCAATGTCTCCTGCTGATAGGTCAATAGGCAAACAACTTCCGTATGTCCCTGAATATTCATCAGCAATATCCGGCAGGCTTTCTTTCCGAACATGGGCTTTTCAATATAAATGGTGCTATTACAGCAGACGATACACAATGTCTTCAGGCGATGTGACTCTTTCCGGTCGCCTTCCTGAATACTTTATGAGCAATGTCTCTATTGAAAAGAAGTTTGTATTCAAGCCTGCAGACCTATCATTAAAACTCGCTGTAAATAACCTATTCAATGAAGACTACATCTCTGTCCTTTCTCGCCCTATGCCGGGTATCAATTTTGAATTCTTTATAGGCATCACACCAAAATTTTAATTAAATAGTGGCTGTGCCGATTTTTCGATACAGCCACTGCTATTAATTATTTTAGATTGGATTTATTTTGATTAATCATAAAAGTTTTACCGGACAGCAATATACAGGTTAGTGATTATTTTGATTGAGCGACCCGGAAAGCTCGTTGAGCCATTTGCGGAAGTCGCCGTATTTGTTTTTGAACTTTTCAATATATCAAAACGACATGGAGGGTCTTTTAATCCATAATACAGCAATCTGATTACGTAATAGGGATGCCGAGAGCCTCGA